>NZ_JBIQOC010000067.1:0-25367 GCF_044130295.1 Acinetobacter uliginosus
TATGAGGACGACCTGATTTCTTTTTGAGTGATTCTGCTTTTTCTAAAACCTCTACCATTTCGGTAAAAACTGGTCGAGGTACGCCAACCAAGCGTTTAAATTCAGAATCTGAAAAACGGTTTAAGTTCTGATATCTCATGAAACTTAGATTGAGGTGGTTTTGACTTTCGCAAGAGGTCTAATAAATACAGAAACTTAAGACATAAAGAATAAAAAAAGCCAAATTGGCCTGTGCTGCAATTAATACATTGGGATAGGGAAATGTTTCTGTGCTCAGTATATTGGAAATAAATAGCACCCATAAAAAAGAACTTAAGGCAAACCACCCAAAAGTGCTCTCTTTTCGACGCAAGAGCCAAATCACAAAACAGATCACGCCAAAGGTAATGGATAAAATGAGGTTAATTAAAAATAAAGTTCGGCGATTCCATACCTGACTTTGATATGACTCGGAAATGTTTTGTACATTATTAAAAGAAATCTGGCCAATACCCGGAGACTGAAAAGCCAAGCCATTCACATAAATTAAAATTTCATTTTCACCGCTGTTTAATGCCGATATCGGTAAAATCCAGTAACGCGGCATATTCCAGCTTTTTGACAGTGGTTCTTGTAAATGCTTATCTTTCCAGAGTAAATTGCCGTTTAAATAAACTGCACCCGCAGAATTAATATAATTAATGAGAAAAGCAATCGGCTCGGCAAGTCTGGCCTGATTCTGACATGACCAGCTCCACTGAATTTTATACCATGTTGCTCCATTATAATTTTTCCAGCGCTTTTGCCACTGATCCGGCAAATCTACAGATTGCCAACCCTGTCGGGGTAAAACTGTAAATGAACTGGTTTTAACGGTATCAACAGAATGAATGTGCACTGCACATTGTGCATTGATATTTTCAATTATTTCAGCATAACTAAATTGACTCAGCAGGCTAAGAACAAAAATAAAAAAATAATGCCCAATCAACTGCTTCATAAAATCCCTAAGGATCGTGCTGCACTCACGGCCTTTGTTCTTTTGCTTACCGACAATTTCCGGTAAATATGCTTAATATGACTTTCAACCGTATATTTAGAAACAAAGAGTTGTTCGGCGATTTCCCGGTTACTCATGCCTTGAGCGACCAGATTTAGAATCTCAGTTTCCCGGCTGGTTAACAGCTCCATATCTGCATCTATGATTTTCTGATCAGCCACTGCCGGTATAACCGCAGCTGATATCTGTTTCAAAATTTCTTGAGCAATAAAAGGGTCTATCGGCGCACCGCCACGTAAAATGCTGCGAATGGATAACTTAACTTCAACATCATCACGTTCTTTCAGAACATAACCTGTCGCGCCTGCCTTGATTGCTGAAAATAAACTTTCCTGAGTACTCCAGGCTGAAATCACCAAGATCATGGCATTGCTATCCTGTGCACGAAGCTTTTCAATCAGCTCTATGCCGTTACCGTCAGGCAGTCCCAAATCAACCAAAGCCAAGGAAACAGGTTGCTGTTCTATTTCTACAAAAGCCTGTTGCAAGTTTTTAGCAAAAATAAGCATATCTTCCCTATAGCCCAGTTCTGCCAATATCTTTTTTAATCGTTCTTGAATCAGCCCTTCATCTTCAACAATTAAAACTGGAACGGGTAAAATCGTTGCTAATTCTGACACACAGCACCCCCTATTATAACCGCCTACTATAGCGAAAAATACAAGCTAAACAATATCCCTAAAATCAGGTAATTTAATAACTGAACCGTACCGGGTTTGTCGGAGACCAACTTTCTTGAGAGAATGTCCCGATGAAAAAAGTAAAATATACCCCTGAAATCAGAGAAAGAGCGGTTCAATTATTGATTGAATCCGAAAAAGATTATCCATCGAATTGGGCTGCAATCACTGCTATTGCACCTAAAATTGGTTGTACCCCTGAAACACTTCGTGTTTGGTATTTAAAACATCTCGTTCAACGAAATCCTGTCAAAGTACAACAGTCATCTGATCAAGAAAAAATGAAGCAAATGGAACGTGAAATCAAAGAATTAAAGCGTGCCAATGAAATTCTACGCAAAGCAGCCGCTTTTTTCGCCCAGGCGGAGCTCGACCGCCCACACAAATAATGGTGGATTTTATCCATAATAATAAAGAGCTGTAAGGAGTCGAGGCGATTTGTAGAATTTTACCGATCGTAGCTTCGACCTATTACCGAACTTTAGATCTCGCGGACAATCCAGAACATCGAGCGAAACGAGATTTACATGACTTGCATCATGCTGAACAAATTAAACGACTCTGGAAGGAAAGTTCAGGTCGATATGGTGTACGTAAAGTTTGGCAAAAACTGAAACGTGAAGGCTATATTATTGCGCGCTGTACAGTTGCTCGATTGATGCAAAAGCTAGGTATACAAGGTGTTTGGCGAGGTAAGAATAAACAAACGACCCGTAGCCGAGATGACCAAAAACGAGCAGATGATTTAGTGAAACGTAATTTTACTGCTGATCATCCTGACCAACTGTGGGTGAGTGACTTTACGTATATTCAAACAAATTCAGGCTGGGTCTATACCGCCTTTATTATTGATGTGTTCTCACGAGCAATTGTTGGCTGGAAAGTATCTACACGAATGAATACAGATATGGTGCTTGATGCATTGGAGCAAGCATTGCATGATCGAGGCATGCCAAAGAACGTGATTCATCATTCCGACAGAGGTGTGCAATATCTTTCTATTCGCTATACCAATCGTTTAGAAGCAGCAAATTTACGAGCATCAGTCGGTACGATGGGTGATTCATACGATAATGCTTTGGCTGAAACGGTGAATGGCTTATACAAAACAGAGGTGATTGAATATCTAAAAGCAGATTGGCAAGGTTTAGCGGATGTACAACTTGCGACACTAAATTGGGTAGATTGGTTCAATAAAGAGCGTGTACATAGTGCATTAGGTCATGTATCACCTTTTGATTTTGAAGCAATATACTATGATAAGATTAACCCGTTAGGTCAGGTGGCCTAACTTAAATAAAAAGTCTCCGACAAACCCGGTACGGTTCATTGTGTGTAGGCTTCTTCATTTGAAAATTATATCGCTGAAAAAGCCGTTACAGATAGGTTTGTGCAACAAAGCCGAATTAAACCATAAATATCAAATTTAAAAATAAAAAACTATCATATTAAATAAATTTTTTAATAAAATATATTAGACCTCTTGGAGGGTGTAAATAATTCTGTGTAAATACAGTTTTAAAAATACTTGGTTACACGCTCTTCAAACATGATACTAAAGCGATTCATGGCAGCTTTCCAATTCTGAATAGGCATCGTCCATTTTTTGCTTGCTGCCATAATTGCTAAATATACCACCTTTTTCACAGAATCATCAGTTGGGAAGATTTTTCTTTTCTTGGTTGCATGGCGGATAACGCTGTTCAATGATTCAATCGCATTCGTCGTGTAAATCGCTTTGCGAATATCCATAGAATAAGCGAAAAACGTGTTTAGATTCGACCAGTTGGCAAGCCATGATTTGCTGATTTGAGGATACTTCTCATCCCATTTTTGTCCAAATTCATCTAAAGCTTGTAAGGCTGCGTCTTCTGTAACAGCTTGATATATCTTTTTTAAATCGGCTGTGACAGCTTTGTAGTCTTTCCAACTCACATATTTAAGATTGTTGCGTACCATGTAGATGATACACAACTGAATATGCGTATCAGGGTAAATCGTATTAATCGCATCAGGAAAGCCTTTCAGTCCTGAGAAGCGCTGCTTCGCAAGGCAGGCAATCAGAATATCCTTTAAACCACGATTTTTCAGTTCTGTAACGACTGAGAGCCAAAATTTAGAACCCTCGTTTTCTGACATCCACATACCTAATAAGTCTTTCTGTCCGTCTGTATTGACACCTAATGCTAGATACACCGCTTTGTTAATAATCGTACTATCTTGACGCACTTTCACGACGATACAATCCATATAGACAATAGGATAAAGGGCATCCAATGGTCGATTTTGCCATTCTATTACTTGTTCTTTAACTGCATCCGTCACTTTGGAAATAAGCGTTGGGGAGACGTCCGCATCGTACATTTCCTTGAATGTGGCAACAATATCTCGTGTCGTCATGCCTTTGGCGTATAGGGATAGGATTTGGCTATCCATTTGTGTGATACGGGTTTTCATTTTTAATCAGCTGGGTCTTACCTTTTGCCTCTGTCGCAATACGATTTAGGGCAACACCTTGCTGAGTTAGATATTGAGATACTGCCTGCGCACGACGCAAGGACAATTTTAAATTATATTGTTCATTTGCCTGCTGATTGGTAAATCCATACAGTGTCAAGGTGTAAGCTGGATGTGCTGTTAGGAAGTTCACGATCTGATTGAGCACATTGATGGAATCTTGCGATAAAACTGCCTGATCCAAAGCAAAATGTACAACATTCGGCACAGGTTGATCAGCAACCTGGCTATTTTCAGAGATGACTGTTTTTTGTTGTGGCGACCAAATCGGCCATGTTCCGACCACACCATGACATCCCTGCTCACTGCCATTCAGTTCCTGTAAAGATGGATAACTAATTTTCGGAAGCTGTTGAGGAACATCTGCACTGCAACTAAACGCCCGACTATTTGCCTGATCAATTAAGCGCTGTGCTGATAAAAACAGCTCCCGTGAATGTCGCCAGCCCAACTCACAATGTTCAGCGGCTGCCCAGACCAGCATCACCTCTGCCTGTGCAATCTGAGACTGGGCACAGGAAAAACCTGCATGCTGTTTCAATAATTCAGTATTTGCCCATAAATCCCGACGCATTACACTTGAGGTAGACAGAATCGGTGTGGTTAAACTTAACTGCTTAGCCTGACCTTGCTCTAATGCCACTATAATCATTTCCGCCTGGGCAAGGGCCTCCTTTCGCGCAACTGTTGCACTTTTTTCACTTCCCTCATGGGCTGCATAAGTCAACCATGCGGCTGCTTTGACAGCATGATAACGTTCAATTCCCTGTTCATTCAAAAAAGGAACGAGACGTGTTTGCAAGGCAGCAACCTGTTGATCTTTTGGATTATAAATACCTGACTGGGCTGTAGTATCTGGAGAATCTTGCGCCATAACAGGTGCAGCCAAATGATCAGGATTTTTTGCCCAAACCATCACGCTCCAGCAAACCACAACAGTTGCAGCACCACGATAAAATTGACGCAAGGCAGGTGTGACATATTTCATCTTTATGGTTCTCTTGAAGCGTTCACGGTAGAATTGTTGCGAGAAAACAGGTTCTCATCAAACTTGAATCTAAAGCGTACATATGCGCCCTGAAGAGTTGTGTCACTATCCACCAGATCATCATCTTTATAGCCAGAGAAGTTATAACCACCTGATAACCAGAGGTTTGCAGCCAGCAAATAGCCCACTTCCCCCCCAACCAAAACACGGCGGCCCGAACTCATGTTCGACCATAACACGCCTGTATGAATACCCGCATCCCAACGTTCATTGATGTCATACATTGCCCGACCACTGAGCATATGTGTCATACCACTTGACTCCAAACCAGAGAACGTTGTGTCCACATTTTTAACTGCATATTGGCCTGAAAGGGTAATATCGCGACTTGGATGATAATTCAAGTGATTTGAAAAAATATAGACATGCTTTAAGTATGGATTATTTAAATCTGACTTGTTACTGTCATAGCGGTATTCCACCTTGGTCAGCGCATCAAAACGATTGTGCTCAGTGTCACGGTAGGCAGCCCCCACCTGGAAACGATCAACCAGGCGATCACCACTGTTTTCATTCTTACTATCAGTCAGGCTAACTACATTTTTCGCCAATAAAGTCACGTCATTGGAATATTTGTAGGCAATCCCCAGATTATTCAGGATGGTGTCAGACTGGTCAGCCCAACGTGCTTCAATTCTCGCAACAGCTTTCCAGTTTGGATTGGCCAGATATTCCACACCTAAAGATGCAGCAGTGTTATCGGAATTTTGGTTATCAGTATCTGCTTTTGACAATGACTTCACCTGTTCAAAACTGGTGGTTGCATAGAAGCCTTTTTCCAGTTCCCAACGGTTACGTAAACCGATTGCAGCTTCAGCTTCGCGCGCACTGATGCCATCGCGAACACGATATTCACTAAATGCCGTACCGTTATTGTTATATTTACTGTCCAGACCAAACACTGTGACATTACGACGCTGATTGTTATTTAGGTCATACAGTCCCTGAATACTGGACACCAACTCATGGCGACCATAGGCACGTAGTTTTGAATTAATCTGGTAATTCGCACCCAAGGCAAAATTACGACGCTCAGCTTCGGAAACATCCTGCTCATATTCAGCAAAAACATTTGAACCCTGCCAAGGAAGCTGTGTGGTGATTTTTGTACGTGCGGTTAAACCATGATACGGCGCTGTTTGTGAAGCCCCCAACAGTGCTGGATTCTCAGACTCATCATAATATTTCAGGCCCAGCTCAACTGCCACAATACGGCTGATCGCACGTTCAATACTGGCAGAAACACCTTGATTGACACCACTTTGCAAATCTTCAGTACGGATAGCCTCCAGTTTTGCCAAACCGATCTTACCCAGTTGCGCACGCCCTTTTATACCACTTTCCTTACGTCCAGCGGTGATTGGTGCCGCAGTGTTATAGAACCCTGTATTTGCCTGATTATGGTAGGTTTTCAGCTCCATATTCTTATAGGCATAGTTCAGTTCAACACGAGCCGCATTCCCCGATAATTTACCTGTTGCATCTGCCGTGGTGTTAATCTGTGTTAAAGAGTTTGAACCGTCATTGATATTTTCAGAACGGGCAAACTCAGCAATCAATTTACCCTTGTCGGCAAATTTCACCACGGTATTGACACTCGCCAACTGGTCCTGCGTCAGTGGATTATTGCTTTTTACATAAGCCCCACCCACTTTCACCTGATCAAGCAGCTTCACCGAGCCTGTAACTCCACCAACCGTGTATTCATCCCCACCCTGATCAGATTCCACTGTAATACGCAGATAAACTGGATTCAGGTCAGCATCGACACTTGGTACAGGATCTTTTAAGTAAATGCTGTTGCTAAAGGTATCCACTTCATAATCGGTAAAACGTGCCAAAGTGCTACGCGAAATGATCAGGCCTGGATTATTGCGGTCACGGGTCACCACCTCAACTTTTTCACTATTGGCAAGCACATCATCGGTATTGACATTGCCCATGCTATAAGGACCCGAAATCCCCATGGCACGTTGTTCACTGGTCACCTGTTGTGTATTGGTCTGCGCAGCAAAGGCCGTTACTTTATAGCGGTCTGTTTCGACAGCCCCACGAACACCTGTTAATGAACGGCTATATTGACCTAAAGCCAGGCCCTCATCATTTTCGGTACGTGTGACATAATCACCATACATGGCATAGGAACGGCCTTTATCCACACGCACGTACAGTTTACTGGTTGTTTGTCCATCAAAACCTTTCGCTGCCGAGTCACCATAAACTGGATAATATTCATCTGGACGAATATCACGGAACAGACGCTGGTTTTTATCCTTGTCAGAATCATAGGCAAGGGTTAGTAGATATTCACCCCTGACTTTCCCTTTCAGAAACATGGCTGCACGCCCTGTCACATTGCTTTTGCCATTGTCCGATGATGAAATCTCTTGCAGTTCTTCCTCAAACCCATCCTGCGAACCGACATTGCTTAACTGTTTCGGGTCAAATTTCTTAAAGTTAATTGATCCTTCTACCAAACCAACTGCAATGATCGGACGTAAATCAGGTAAGAAACGTATTGGTGTACTGCTATGAAAAATACCACTTTCAACCGACAGCGTTCCTTCACCCGCCTCAATTGGCGCCTTTATTGGCACAACAAGTGTACCGCCCTCAACAAACACCTGAATACCAGGTTGTTTCGGGTCCAGGTCAGTCAACTCAATTTTACCAATCGAGCTGTCGAGCGTAACTGGAGTTCTGGTAGAAACCAATGTGCCATTACGGTCAACAATTTTCATGGTCACGTTAAAATAATCACGGCCGTTGGCTTGCGGCTGTACTTTGGCTGACTCAAGTAACAGCTTATCCATTTGGTCAGGGACAATCACATTGACCTGTTTGCTATCCCGAACATTACCCATCATGTCGACTTGACGAACTTCAATACTGTTTTTACCCACAGCAAGATCGACACCGATAAAATCCAGACCTGCAACCTGTAACTCAGGCAATATTGCACGTTTACCAATGCGTTTCTCAGAAACCTGTGTGCCATTTACCCACAGTTGTAGTTGTGTGCCAGCAGCACCCTTAACCTGAACCGCTGTTTGGGCATAACCAAGAAGCTGCCCATCTTTTAAGTTGATAATTTCTAGCTGATTATTGGCAGCATTTTCCAGCACTGTTTCCAGACTAAGCATTTTCGCAGCTTGAGTGGATTCGGCTGGCACACTCTCAGTTGCTGCCAATGTTTCAGTCAGTGGCAAGGCAACTGAAGAAGCAACGCCAGATTTTTCTGGTTCAAAAGTAACCTCTTTCAGTTCCTTAGCCTGTTCCTTGGAAAAATCAAGGTTACAATTGGCCCTGATTCCCTGTGCCAAGATACAACCACTTGCTGGCTGACCTTTAACATCGGTAATCTTGGAAAAAACTGGATCAATGGTAAGGTCTGAACGTAACACCTGTTCTAAATTGGTGTTGTCCTGTTCAATGCGTTTTTTACGTTCTGCGATTTGTTGCAATAAGGCTTGCGAACATTGTCCTGTACCATTGGCAATTGCAAAATCGGCACGATGTAGTTCACCACGTTTTAAATCCACAAAACGGCTATTTGGATCACCTGCCTGACGATTGCCAATTAACACCAACTCAGAATCAACTGGCAAACTGGTACGGTCAACCTTTAGAACGTGGGTTTTGGCACTGATCCCATAAAAATCATATTTACCTTCACTGTCAGTCACCACATAGCTACCATCTTCAAGGTAAATACGCACACCTGGCACACCGACTTCACCTGCATCCTGTACCCCATTACGGTTACAGTCAGTAAAAATCTTACCAACAATAAAGCCATCAGAGATCATTGCGCCAGGAGTTACTTCTACTTTTGCAGATGCTTCGTTTGATTCGATTCCCTGACCATCTTTTGCCCGAACACGGTTAATGCCATCACCATTCAAGGCATTTGGACCAATATAGACGCGATACTGAACCTTAACTTCCTTACTTGGAGTCAGTGTACCTAAACCAAGTTTCAAATAAGGACCTTTTCCACCTAATGGGTCAGCAACCTTGGTGCCATCGATACGCATAGAACCCTGAACATAGATAAAGCCTCTAGGCAAGGTATCAGTAATCGAAACATCTTTGGAATCCACCGTGCCACGATTGGCAACCGTCACGGTATATTCTTCAAACTCACCGATTTCCGAGTTTTTATTGGTCGCAACCTTTTGTACAAATAACGGCGAGGTTGGTACAGTCAAATCAGGATCAATTGGAATATCAATATTGAGTGCTGGATCACCATTATTTAAGGTGAATTTGCCAGCATAAGACCATTCCAGATCAACAGCCTTATCCGCAGGGAAACTTGGATAAACAGATTTATCACTGACAAAGCTATAACGTGTATTTCCAGGAATTGTGGTTGTATCCACAACAAAACTGTAGGTTCCTGCTTTAACAAGGGGATAAATAAATTTACCCTCGCTATTGGTGATCTGCTTGGCTGGAATTGTAACCAGCTCTCCAGTCTGCTCATCAAGTTTGTATGCAATATTGTCCGCAATTGGCTGACCATTCTGGTCTAATAAAGTGACTGTTGCTCCCGCCACAGGTAAACCTGTCTTGGCATCAAACACTGTGCCATATGGGTCAATAAGCACCTGAGTACTAATATCGGTAAATGTCTGGGTTGAATTACCCTGTGCATCCAGACAGTCCGTCAGGCTAACTTGTACTTGATCGCGTTTGACAGTTTGTAATAATGAATCATAAGCAATACCTACATCTGCAAATGCGGTTGGTAGCGTGTAATGGAATACGCCTGTATTCGGCCCAGTTTCTACCCCAATGACTTCTTCAAGATCACCTGTCTTGGCTGATTTAATCTTAATTTTCACCTTGTCGGCAGTATAACGGTCTGCATTACAGCTGGCATTTTGCGCTTCAAGATAAAGTGGTTTATTCACACTGCCTGTAGTCAAGACATTTTGGAAATCACCCGATTTATTATTAATCGCTGCAAGACCACCTACCACGGTGAAAGCAGGATTAGACAATACCTCTTTTTGGCTATTTGTGGTTGCATACGAAACTTTATAGGTATTTTTAACCGTTGTTTTGGCAATGTTACGATTCATTGTAACCGTAAGATCGACTTGTTCAGTTGTATTAGCCTCAATTTGTGGAAAGCCAACCACCAATTGATCAACCTTGCTTAAATCACTTGGCAAGGTCGTTGTATAGTTATTGCCTGTTTGCTTATACAAAACCTTGGCCTGCGTATTTTTTAACTGTGCAGACTTAAATGTTGTATTGGCAGGCAGATCATCAACTAAAAGCACCATTTTCTGTGCCTGACCATCGATCATCACATCCACTGGTCTTGCCGCTTTTTTCCCTTGATTGGTGATGGCCAAGGTATAGTTAAGATCATAGTTGGCATTCGCTGATGGCTCAAAAGTTTTCTGGACAACCTCTTTGGTTGCAACCAGTTGTGGGCCATAACTGATAGCACTATCCATAGCCGTTGCTATTACACTATTATCTTCAACAAGTGTTGCTTTTAAAGGTAAATTTAACTGCTGACTTTCAGTCAATGTGGCACTTGCTGTTGCAACGACCCACAAATGAACGCTCTGGCCTACCGCCAAGGCAACATTGGTTGTCAGTTGTTGATCATCGGTGTCGAATTGACCGTTTTTATTGGTATCTACATAAATTTTAACGTTGCTTAGTTCATTTATTGTTAATGCTTCTAGCTGTACATTGACAGGAGCATTACTATTATTGACCAGAGTATTGGCCCAAATAACACGGGTACTTGGTTCAATTTCCTGAACTGGTGGAGTAGTTAAAGCAATTGCGTAAAGAGCAGAAACATTGATTTCGACGGTATTTGAAACTGTTTGTTGGGATTTACCATCGGGTGCAACATAAGTTGCATAGGCGATATTTTGGATAGAGCTACCCACTTCAGGCATATTCGCTGCATAACCATACTGCGCTGACAATATTGATACTGTCAACGTTGATAACATGAATGTCATGTTATGGAATGCGTTAGATTGCTTCTGTTGTAGCACAGCGCTTACCCTTCAACTAAATAGTCTAAAAAATTCAAAAATTTATTTGAGATGAACACCTGCCTAGGCAAATGTTCACATCTCTAATTATTTGTTTTCATTTCAAGTGAATGAATAAAGCTTATGGTGTAAGTGGATTCACTTTAATCACAAACTCTAATGTTGCACTTGCAGTTGGTACTAAGATATTTTTACCATCACCAGCTGTAGTTTCTTTCATTTCAGCTTCAACTTTACCTGTTGCACCAGTAGCTGTAATACTTGTACTACTTAGAGCTGCATTAGTACTCACTTTTGGCGATACACCAACAATTGCCATTAATGTGGTATATGACGGCGTATTATCACTGATCACCAGATTTTTAACATTCGCATTACCTTCGTTGGTCGCAGTAATACGATATTTCACACACTCGCCTGGTTTTGCACTCACAGTAGTCTGTGTATACGACGCTGTACCTGTGCCTGTTGTACAATCAACCAAAGCCTGATCCTTAACTAAACGTACCTGACCTTCGGTCACGGTGGTTAAGTCAGTGTTTGAAATACTTGAATGTGTAATACCGCCCACAGCTGTTGGATTAATAGTGAAGACAACTGAACTTGGTGTTCCCGCCGTTGCATTACTTGGTGCCTGAACCTTGATGAGGAAATTCACAGAAGCGTTACGTGCAATCGCGCCTGTTACCGCTGCCAAATCACTACCTGTAACCAGAGTATCGCCTGCATCAATGTTACCGTCGTTATTCACATCGATAAACAAGCTGGTTACCCAACCATTACCAGACTGGTCATTGGTCAAGGTAAATGGCAAGCTTGCTGCTGTTGCACCTTCATCAATGTTACCTGTGTTGGTTAAAGTGTGTTTATAAACAACAGTACCACCTGGTGCAACTTGGCCAATGCGGTCATTTTGCAGGCTTAACTTACGATCTGCCTGAACAGTTACTTTATCTACCATCACATCGCTTAAGCCTGTCGCTGGCGAAGAAACCTTGAAGTAAACTTGTTGGTCACCAGCTGGCGCATTGGCAGGAGGCGTTACCACAGCAACAAGTTTAATGTTACCACCACCATTAATATTACCAGTATTGGTTAATGGTGCGCCTGTTGGGTTACCACTACCATCAGCCACATAGAATTTAACATCCCAACCAGTTGGTAATGCATGTGCAGGATCAATACCCAAATTAAAGTTATCGCCTGTTACACCAGTATTATCAATTTGAAGTGGGAAATTCACAGCCTGATTCGGTTTAGTGCTACGAACGTCAATATCTAAACCAGTATCTTTACCAGATGCGCCAGCCACTGAACCAGTAGTATTTGAAGCATCACCATTATGTAAGTCAACTGTTGCAGGCGTTACCTGACTAATTACCAAGTCCAATTTATCTGTCTTAGTTGCATCAGACTTAGGACTTGTGGTTAAAATTGCTTTAATCGCTGTAGCGGTCGAATAACTTGCTGGTAGTGTTACTTTTGCAACAAGGTTATACGTACCACCACTTGGGATAGAACCTGTTGAAATAAATGGTGTTACACCATCAGCTTGATATAAAGTAACAATACTGCCTGCTGGTAAACCACCTGTGTTAGGCAAACCTTTATCAACACTTACTGTAAATTCTTCACTCACATTACCCGTGTTATGGATAACGATTGGCTCGCCACCTTGCCCCGTAGCACTAAACTCAGCAACTTCACCCTGCTTGATTGTTGCAATGACAATCTGGTCATCTTTTGTCGTTGCAGCAGTTTTGTCTGCATCGGCATAAGCATCAGCTTGGTTATCGTTGATTGTACCTTTTTTGATACTTAAAATATTAACATCATTCGGGTTAGATGGCGTATCTCCTTCTGAGCCTAATGGACCATCTGGATCAACATATGCGGTGTTGGTGATCACGCCTGCTGGAGTATTTTGATCAACACGAACTTTAAAGGTTAACGTACCTGTCGTATTTGGTGCTAAGTTTGGAATCGTTAAAGTAACTGTACCTTTACCTGATCCTGGTGTAGTTTCAACAAACTTATAACCATCGGCATCAACACCATCAGTCTGTGTCGCACCAGCAAGTTTTGCAGAACCAGCAACATAGGTTAAACCAGCAGGCAATGAGTCTGTCACAGTTACATTAGTTGCTGTGGTGTTACCTGTGTTTTGGTAAACCAACTTATATTCAACTTCACGATCGCTTAGACGAGCTTGGGTCGCATCAATTGCCGTTACGCTGGCAGATTTAATCACACTAATCACTGCACCGTTGGTAATTTTAACGGTGTCTGTATTTGTTGCTGTGAGTGTATTGTCTAAAGTACTTTGTGCAGTGATGGTTAATTTACCCAAATCACCAGCAGAAAGTGCAGCACCACCTGCACCAGTTGTTGGAGTGGTTGCCTGAACAATTAAGTTCACCGACTCACCTGCTGCCAAGGTAACACTTGTTACAGGAGTCTGGCTATCAGGAACACCATCCTTATTGGCATCAAGATAAACTTTTAAATTACTGAAGTCATATTGGTCACCAGAGGTAACATCCGCCACATTTACCGTGAACGTATCACTACCGTTACCCGTGTTGGTTAAGGTGTGTGATAAAGAAACCTGGTTGTTGGCATTGGCATTTGCTGTTCGGTCAGCAATCAACGTGAAACTTGCAACTGGCAATACTGTGGTGGTCACAATATTTGAAGATACAGTTTTAGTGTTTCCTGTGCTATCAGTATAGCTTGCAGATGCAATGTTACTGATATTTGTACCAGCGGCTGGTGCAGCGGCATGTGCAGATGAAACGAAAGCAGCACTACCAGCGACCAATGCAATGGAAGCTGCTAGCTGTGTAAGTTGTAGACGGTTTGACATTATTTTACCCCTTATACGTAAAATGCCAATTAATTACTTGTTTTTTCACTATTTACGCGTGTTTGAGCAGAAACCGTCACAGACTTTCCAGCTGGAAGTTCTGCAATGGTCCAACGCAATGCACGATAATCTTTCAGTGGTACATTCACCATTTGATTACCCTCTTTGCGTTTTAAAGGCATTGGGGCAAAATGTGTACCGTCGGTACTTGCTTCAGCATTTTCTGGTTGAGACTTACCTAAAAATTGGGTTTCTACTGGTATTGGTAAAGTCGCCGCAAGATTTTTAATTTTTCCGGCCGTGTTGTTGGTATATGTCGCACGATACTCAATCACATCATTCGGCTTGACTTTGCTAACTAACTTAGCTGTCAGTTTTCCATCTGCGCTTGCACTAACGAGATAAGTTTTTAATTCTACTGATACAGGGTCTTTTGATACTTTAGTTCCAGCATTTACATTCACAGCTAAAAATAAAGCCACCACTGCGAGTAGACCTGTTTTGTATTGACTTTTTAAATACATATTTCCTGCTCCAAAAGGCACCATCTTATTTTTGAACTGCAAATTTGACTTTTCGACATGCTATTCAAAGAAATAATAAATAATTACAGTAATACATCATTTTAATACATTTTTATTGAGATATGTCACACTTTTGTATATTAAATGCAGATTAATTCAAGCAAAACAACTTTTATACTAAATTGATCTATTTTAGTATTCCAGTTGTTTTTGCTTAATTCAGATTTGCTCACTTTTTTCAAATTATTGTGTGACACAGAATCTTAAAGATCCTACGGCGGCAGGATTTAACACTCCCGTTAAATTCCATTGCAATGAACTACCTGAGCTATTTGCACTACAGGTATTTCCACTAGGGGTGGAAGCGCAGCTGATACTCCCAAAACTTGTACCCTGGGGTAGACTATCTTTGATTTTTACGTTCTGAAGTTTCTTGATACTATTATTTTTATAGGTGATCTCATACTCCAAATTTTGTTGTTTCGTGGCTTGGTTATTTACTAAAAAGCCTAAAGAATCAGATGGAGTTGACGAACAACTGGTCACTGCACGTACTTTTTTTGTCAGTGTTAACCCTGCACTACCAATAAGTGTCACGTCCTGACGCTGTTGGGTCTGCTTGGAAATGTTAAGTGAACTGACCTGATAGCTTGCCTGTAGTGTTCCAATATGCTGTGCACCAGCAAAAATATTGGTTGGCGAAAGTACTCGTTGAACCAGACAGATATCGGTATTGGGTTGTAATAAAACAGTACCAGATGGCGTTGGATCAAATACTGTCTCACCAGCATCAACAGCACCATTACAGTTGCTGTCTCGGTAAACCAGTGCCTGCCAAGGCTGATCATTATTTGAGTTTGAAGAACTTCGGATAAGTTGAGTTAGTTGTACAGGTGCCTGTGTGCTCAAGCGATGAGGATAGTCAGTGACTTCACCTACCGTAATAGTATGTTGTCCATCTTCTGTTAAAACCACATTGAGATTGGCATCACCAAAATTATTGTTTGGATAACTTGTGGCTGTGGTTTTTGGCACCGTAATCGTATCCGTATTGCGACTGTACGTTCCTGTTGGACTTACCCCGCTAACTGAGGTGTATTCTGGTAAATTGGTTTGCACAATGCAGAATGGGTTACTTAGAACACTTTTCTCAACTTTAAAACGATAATCCCCATTGTCATTGCTTATTGATACAACATTGAGGTCAACACCTGAACAATTGGCAAGTTTAAGCGAACTGCCAGCAATGCCCTGCTCATTTGCATCAATGATTCCATTATAGGCATTTGCCACAATATTGCTGACGTTGCCGCCATTATCATTAAAGACTTTGCCTGATATTAAAACTAAATCTTTACGGCTATTGGTTAAGGTACAAATAATTGCTGCATCGTTTGTATTAATCGTTAATTTATTGCCATTTAAAGGCGTAGTGTTGCCAGTACAGACGAGATTTCCCACATACTCATTTTCATCGCCTTTGCTAAATGCCTCAATGATACTTCCTGTTGTTCCAAGCATGGCCAGCGGAACAATAATTGGTGTACCTGTTGTAGAGTTTGCTCCCGTGGCGTCCGCAACTGAGAGTCCTGTTGTTGCATTTGTGGTAAAGCCAACACTGTTCACGGTTGCACTATCACCAGCTAAGGCATTTTCCCATTTTTTGATTAAAGTGAGCGTAGTAAGTGTATTAGTTAGGGTACAAACAATATCTGCCCCTGCTGTAATTCCCGTTCTGGCTAAAGTAACTGTCCCATTTGTTTTATTAACGGTGACTGAACTTGCTCCTATACCCGTACATACAGCATCGGTCAACCGATATCCTGTCGGCATACCCGATTCAGTTAAGATGACATTTGTTAATGACAGACTCGGAGAAAAATATTGGGTTATGCCTGATGTTTCAGTTTCTGCAACTGTTGTCGTAATGGAATGGTTTAAGATTCCGCTATTTGCACTGGCAGTAAAATCAAATTTTCCAACTCCACCACGGCTAATTTTTTTAATTGTTAAACTTGGCGTACTATTAATAAATGTACAGGTAATATCTGCTCCACCAGTAATTAGTCGACCAGATGAAATGGTCAGCGTTGACCCGCTTAAATCACCAAACTCACCAATATTTCCTGTAATAAAGCTATTGGCATCAGTACACTTCGCATCCTTTAATACATAACCCGTCAATACAGTTGGCTCACTAATCGTCACATTTGAAAAAGTGTCATTCACTGTTAAAGCAGCAGAAGAACCTTTACCAATATTAGTGGAAGAACTTGAGGAGGTTGTTGCCACATTTGTCGATGTACTGGATAAATTACTGTTGACGAAAGCAAATGTGCCTGTACCACCACGAGATTCTTTTGCAATCTTGACAATTGGCACTTTAATATTGGAAAAATTGCAGTTTATATTTGGGTTATTGTTAATTTCAGTGGAGGTAAAGGAATAAGTTTTTGTACCCGTTCCTGATGTTGGTGCAGTGCCAACAAGTGCGCCAGACGTGCCATCAGCATTTCGAACACGACATGTTGCACCCAGTAATGACCAACCAGCCACATTTGTTTCTGAAATGTTTACACTCCCTGATGACGAGGTGACTGCAAAAGGCTGACCTGTAAATATTGTTCCACCGTCAACCTGATATTGATCAATTGGTGTTTGTGTAACAACGGTCGCACTAGTTTTATTTGTGCCTGTTAAAGAAAAATCAAATGAACCTGTTCCACCAATACTTGCTTTATTTAGGTAAATCAAAGCCCTAGCAATTGTTGTCTGAACACTACTGCTGTTGTCACTAGGAAAAATATCATTATTTGCAGTAGCATTCACTGTTGCCGTGTTTGTGGCAACGCCTGACACTGCTGTTGCAGAGATAGTAACGCTACAAGTCGCTCCTTTAGGACCACTAAAAGTACCTGACAAGGTGTTTCCAGATAAACTTGCTGTACATTTATCTGAAGCAGTTGCTGTTCCACCTTTAGTGGCCGCTACAGCAATAGAAACTGAATTAAAATTATTTGGAACGATATCCTGAAAATTAGCCACCCCTGTAGAACTAATTGCACGTTCTCCTTTATTGGTAATCACTAACTGATACTGAACTATATCATTAGTTTTTACCATTAGAGGTTGTGATTGAAATGATCCACTCGTTCCTTTACGCTGAGTTTTTTCAATTTTTACATCCACATCCTGAGGGGCATCATCATCAATAATTGTATAGGTTGCCGTGCCATTACCTGATGCACCACAACCACTTGAAGACATGACATGGTATGCATTGCTTTGATTAATTGTGACGGTAAAAGTTTCATCAGGTTCAGGGACTGTATCATTGATAATTTCTACAGGGACATTCAGGATATAAGGTGTGCCACTTCCATAGTTACCAGCGGGTATTGTAATGGTAAAAGTATTGGCCACCCCACCATTAATTTTATAGTCTGTACCTAGCTGTGCTGTACCATCAGTAACTGTAAAGGTCAGTGGAATGCCTGCTGGTGGCACAGTTCCAACCACAATGACCTGAACAGGCTGAACACCACCGCCATTTTCGGGTACAGAATAATTAGCAGATGTAAATTCAATAATCGGCTTAACCTCAATCTGAATGCCATCCAAAAAATTCCCTGAAGTTCCTGAGCCTGAAGTAGACTGAAAACCAATGGTCGTTTGCCCTGTCGCACCTGTATAAATAAAGCTTCCACTATAGTCAGCCCATCGAGTTGTATTACCTACAGGTACAGTATTACTTTGCACAGGATTACATGTACCAGCACTACATGACGTTATATTACCCGTCCCTGTTGTACCAGTTGCGACTGATACTACTGGTTGCGTACCTGCACGAAAATTCATGGTATCAGGATTGGTATTTCGTCCATTATGGCTAAATCTCCAATTGACTTGCTCGCCATTGACCAAACAAATATTTTGGGATATTTCTGAAATATATTGGGCATTTAATTCAGCGAACTGCGTTCCTTCTTTAGCAACCATGTTGCCTGTGCCCCCCCCCCCAATACCCCGAGGTCCTGACCACAGTTCCATAACCTGTCCATTTCCACTTGGGACATACGTACAAGAATCTACAGCCTCTTCTTGGTAATAGGGATGTGTGGTTAACCAACCAGGAACCTTAGTACTGTCAATATATACACGACAGGCATTACCAGTATTTGCAATTTTAGGACTTTCAAAACTCAGGTTGATAAAACTACGCTGATAAGCAGCCTGAGCAATACTGATGCTACTGACCAGTGAAAAAAACAAAATCAAAAGTTTTAGAACAGCATGACTAGCCAGTTTCATCATCTTGAATTTTTCCATTGAATTACTGCCCCACATAGCGCACCCCAAAACTGAATTCGTAACTTTGACCACCAACCACACTGTTTAATGTTCCTGTCAGCTCACCTGCATTATTTAAAGCAGGGGCTGTCGTGCCACTACATGATGTACAGGTTGGAACTTTCGATAACACCGTATAAGCAGGTGTCATATCCCTAAAGGTAAATACATTATTGATTGTGGGACCTGAATTATTTAAGGTTACTTTGTAGAGGACGCACTGTCCCTGACCATTGCCCTGCTTGCCAATATTTAGCTTATTTAAACTATAAGCCTCGTCAGCAGTGCCATCACAATTGAAATCTCGTGCCTGCAATTTGGTTAAACTTAACTGTGACTTATTCACGGTGGTCACATCCTTAACAGATGCTACAATTTGATTCGCTGAGTCTTTTAAATTCACAATGGTTGTGTTGGATTGGGTAACATTATTTGAAGCAGTATTATTCACCTGAACAAACAACCTGACCTGTGACTGTGATGCCAATCCACCACTCGGTAAATCTGATAAATGATTAATTAAGGTATCACCACCATCAAACTGTCCATTATTATTGGCGTCATAATAAAGTTTGGCATTAAATTCAGACTGATCATTGCTTAGAACAAAATCATAACTGCCAGAAAAAACTGTATCGCTATGATTGACCAATAGATGGCTATATACCACAGTGCCTAATGGTGCGACCTGACCATATAAATCTGGCATAAATTCCAATTGAGGCTTGGAGTTTACACTTTGAATGGTTATGGCATCTTTAATAATGTCCTGAGCAGGGTTACCTGTAGCGACAAAGCTGGTTGAGATGACGCGGAAATAAATCGGTACAGTAATGTCATTATTAACTTTATCGACCTCAACAACCGCACAGACCAGTTGGGTTTCCCCATCATTTAAATAAATCGTCTTACCAATTTCATTACCCAACCCACTACAGTTTGTACCATTTGTGGATGCATAAAAACGCACACGGTTTACGCCTGCGGGTAAAGTCAGGCTGGAAAAATCACTGCTGGCATTTGCACTGAGCAAATACTCTGTTCCAACACCTGTATGTTTCACTCTTAATGGAAAAATTGCCTGTCCACCAGTCACAGGGTTATTACTGGATTTTACTGTTAAGGTTTTCCAAGCAGCACCATTATTATCAACCACACCATTACCCTGCCCCGTATTATCCGCATTGGTTAAATCTACTAGTTGTGAAACAAGAGTAAGGGTCAAAGTACCCTGATCTTTAATTGTACTGGTTTTACTACTGTCACTCACAGACTGTGCTTGTGGTGTAACTTCAAAAACTGTATTTGTGGTTACCGCATAACTACTTGGGAAACGAACTTTGACCACAACAGGAACACTGGTATTGGCAGCCAATAATCCTGTATCAGGAATGCCATCACCATTACTGTCCAATAACGGAGTCACACCATCCGCACGATACAACTCAATTTGACTGCCTGCTGGAAATGTACTGCCAGTTAAAGTCAGGTTAAAACGGTCTGTAGTATTCCCTGTATTCCAGACATAGTTGGTAAATTTAAGTTCACCACCCTGTGGAACCGCGCTGGCCGTAATGGTATTGGTATTATCATTGACGTTGCTTGCACTGCCATTTATTTTGACAGCATAGACTGGAGCAACATTTACAATTGCAGTATTTGTTTTGTCGGTCGTTGTTCCTGTCACATTGACAAAATTCTCAATCTTTCCTGCAATACTTTTATTAATTTTTACCTTAAATTCAATATAACCAATCGAATTTGCAGGAATACTGGTCAATACAGCAGTCACAACATTAGAACTTACATAATAATTAATACCAGTAGGATCATTTGCTCCTGTTGCAGGGTCGACGGTTGTGCCATTCCAGTTTTCACCACTATTGGATTGATACGTTAAGGTTGAATCCAGAGTATCCGTTAAAGTGATATTACCTGTAGCAACATTACTTGGATTTTGATAATCCAAACGTATTGTGACAATGTCTCCATTTGCAGCAGTGGTTTGGGAGAATTTTTTACGTACCATCAACGTGGACTGATCAGTTACAGTTGCCTTGTCGACATTACTGTTTGTTCCCGTTGCACCATTTATTGATGTTACAGCTACAGTCAAGTTTGCAACTTTTCCTGTGGTAATCGTATTCGGTATGGTTGCCGCAACAATCAGTCCAACTGACTGACCTGCACCCAATGTATAGCCTGTAATTGGTAATCCATCTGGGACACCATCATTGTTGGCATCCAGATAAACCATCAGGCTACTATTCACAAAATCAAAATCATCGCCAGTGAGATTATTGCTTACAGCGAAAGTATATTGATCTGTATCGTTACTGGTATTGGTTAAGATATGGTTAAAATAAACAGTCTGTCCTGCCACTACTGTTTTGTTATTGGCTGCCACCAAATTTAATGAATACACAGGCAAAATCGTGGTTTGAACAAGATTTGAACGTGCCACCTGTACAACAGTTGAACCCTCTTCACTATATTCACCAACTGCCATGTTACTGATGATCGAGTTGGTTGCAGCCCAGGCCGATTGCTGGACCATCAACACGCACAGCAAGGTCAAGACCCAATTAAACAGTTTTGGGCGGTTATTATTTAATGTATTGATCATCTTCATGCTCTAATATCCGCTCTGTTTATGGGCTTACCCGAATAGAAAAGTACATGGCAGCCTGATCCTGTGGCGCAAGGGTGCCAACATTTCCTGAAATCTGCCCCGCATTGACTGCAACTGAACCCTGACTAATTGACGGTGGTAAACCAACACGCAATTGACTGTAAACAGGTACAACGTCATTGATCACGACATTACTGGCCGAGGTTATTCCCTCATTTTTAATGGTTAAACGGTAAGTCACACATTGATTTGGTTTTATCTGAAGCGGTGTACTTCCGTAAGTTGCATTGGTTACCGTAGCCAAAGTTAAGGCGCAATTTTCATCCTTGGTCTGCTCTTTGGTCAAACGTAACTGGGTTGGATCTACCGTGGTCAAGTCAGTGTTTTGTAAATCAGCCAAAGCCAAACCCTGAATAACATTGTTTGTTTTTACAATTATATTGGCTGCGCTGGACATACCGTTGGTTGCGGTTGTCGGTGCCTGAACTTTTAAGAGAAGTTGAATTGAAGCTTGCGGCGCTAAACCACCCGTAACCGTAGATAAGTCATTAATGAGTGGATCAGTTGCATCAATCACACCATTGTTATTGGCATCATAGTACAACGTATAAATAAAATTATCGGCTGGTTTCTGCGATACAACACTTAGGCTAACCTGACCCGTGGTACTCCCCTCAACAATCGTACCCATGTTTTTCAAAGTATGTAGATAAACAACTGTTCCACCAACATTCACTCGTCCCTGTTGATCATTTGCAAATGTCATTTGTCGTTGAATAAGATCGACTTGATCTTTAATGCTATCTGCCTGAGCATTCATTGGGGATTTTATCGCAAACCAAATTGGCAAATTGGTCAAGTTGGTATTAGGCGGAACAGTGACTACCGCACAATATTGTTTGATTGCACCAGCAGCAACAACTCCTGTATTGCTAATTTCACTTGTTAATGTCTGGCAACTATCATTGGTATCATAAAATTTTACGATCCATTGTGGAGGCAAATTGGTGCTGATGTTATTGACATCAATCTCATTCGCTGAAGCATATAAATTATAATTATTGGAGACACTATTATAATTCTTAACCATTAAAGGAAATACCGCATTTCCGCCCTTAATTGCAACTTGCTTGAATAATGCCTGTCCACCAGCTGCTGTGACATTTCCTATGCCAGTTCCTGAACCATCATTATTGTACAAGTCACTAGAACCGACAGAATTAGTATTGGTTAGTTGATCACGAGTCGCATTCTTAATTGCTGTATCTGTGGTAGAAATTGCTGTGATGTCAAAATTCAAAGTCTCTGTAGTGACACAATTGGCAGAAAAATAAACACCAAGCACAATTTTTTTCGATGCGCCTGCTGCCATCGAACCTGTATCTACCACACCGTCAGCATTACTATCGGTGAGCAAAGTTTTTCCATCAGAGTGATATAAACGTGTTATCGCACAACTTGGCACATTTATACTTTTATCAATTGTAAGATTATAGCTATCTGTTGCCTGCCCCGTATTCCAGACATAATTTTCAAACTGAACTTCTTTGGCTGCCCCAGTAAATGTGTTTGCTTTGGTGAGCAAGTCATTCGTGCCTCCATCAGCATTTCCAGCAGAAGAGTTATTCAGTATCACCCCTAAGGTTTGCTCTACATTAAAGATAACGGTGTTGGTGTTGGTGTCTTTCAATAAAGTAGTTGTATTGTTTTTATACTGTTTATAGTTCGCAGTGTTATTGATCTTTTCCGCTGCATTCTGATTGACTTTCACCTTAAAGCTCACCGCGCCCTTGCTTAATGCGGCAATCCCTGTCAGTTTAAACTCCACCTCACCATTTACATATTTATAGTTCATGACTGATTCAGCAGTACTTCCTGCTTCATTGTCATTATCTATATCTGTCAGTGTAGCCGTGCCATTACTCCAAATCGCAGTTCCTGCCTGATATGCAACATTACTTGGCAAGGTATCATGAACCAGCAACTGACCTGATGCAGTCCCTGTATTGCTATAGGTAAATGTATAGGTAACTTCTGTGCCTGTTTTACCTGTACTGATATTTTGAGATTTTGTGACCTGAATGACCGCATCATCAACCACTTTTGCAACATCTGAGACAGTGGCAGACACATTACCTGGATCAAGTTGACTGGTTGAAGTTAAACTAAAGTTTGCCACATTACCTGCGACAACATTTTTAGGAATACTGCCGACCACCACCAAAGCAACTGACTCATCTGCCTCTAAGTGCAAGATTGCATTATTGAGTAAATTATTATTGTCATCAGGTTCACCATTTTGATCCCGATCTACATAAACTGCGATATTTTCCAGATCAAATTGATCATTTGTGAGTTGTGTCAGAACAACCTTATAGTTATCTGCGATATTTCCTGTATTGGTGAGTACATGAGGGAAATTGAGTTTACTGCCAATTGTACCAATATTTTGCTGATTGCTTTGTAGACTCAATGAGTAAATGGGCTGAACTGTCAGGATAACAGGATTGGAGTTAATTGTTTGTAGGTTGCCCTGCTCATCATAAAAATCACCACTCGCAATATTGGTGATGCTACTTCCGGCTTTAGGCTGAGCAAAAACTAAAGCACTATACAACCCAATAAATAAACCAATCAAAGCAACTAATGTTGTTCGTAGAACAGCACTTTTTTTTAAGAGGTTTATCATTTCCGACCCTTGCAAGCACGCGATAATTATAAATTTTTTACAATGATTAAAAACAATACTACAAAAAAATCACAAAAAACACAAGAAAATACCAAATAAATAACATTTTTAAAAAATATAACTTATTGATATACGTTTTTTTATTATTCCTCTTCAAAAGTTTATTTTTAACCATTTTTATATTGTAAACTCTAGTGATTAAATTAAATCTCAAGCCCAGTCTTTTGCTGAGATGCGATAACTTTCAGAAAGAATTTTCGAAGTTTTTAAGCCCTAGACTCAATGCTCAATACATATTCTTTTTATTGATTTCCTCATTATCATTTTTTAATTCACAGTCTCACACTACCATGCAAACCTTATTGAATATTCTTCACAAAATCCTTATGTTGAATCACTGACTAGAACGCACACTTTAAAGATTCATGTTTCATGCCCACAAAGTAAGACAGACATAAAAAAGCTGTGTCCAAAGACACAGCTTTGAATGCAGTTAAATGAATAGAAGGGTTTTGAAATAGGGATTAATCCGCATGTACGCTAATTTGAGCGCTAGCTTGTACGGTAGACAATGAAATATAAAGCTTGTTCTAGTCCACATTGCTTTAAGTCTGCCCCCGCACCAAACCAAGCGGAATCCAAGCGGTGATCCTGACTCATCGCACGACATTAATGATCGTCAAACTCTGTAATTGATCACAACAAAATATATATGCTGTGTCTTTGGATTGGCTGAATTTAGCTCCGTGACCCTGCCCGTTAAACATGATAAGGACTTTAAACATCGTGTATCCATTTAGTTCAGCCTTGTCTTTTCTTGGCGACTTATTGACCACATTAGGGTAGAGAACTGAATAATGCCTTCATCCTGTTCCGTTGGACTGTAAGCATCCGGCTAACACAGCCTTACCAAGCGATCCTATAAGCCTTAATTTAGTTCCCACCTAAAAACAAGTGGGGACTTAATCCATGAACATGGATATATAT
>NZ_JBIQOC010000068.1:0-24952 GCF_044130295.1 Acinetobacter uliginosus
ATCCCTTCCCGAACTCAGAAGTGAAACCTCTTAGCGCTGATGGTAGTGTGGGATTACCCATGTGAGAGTAAGTCATCGCCAGCTCATTATTACTTAAAAAGCCCCCTCAAACGAGGGGGCTTTTTTTATGTCTAGATTATTAAAACCTTAAAATTATTATTTGATGATGAATGAAATTAGATTCTTTAACGGAATTGATTTTTCTGCTATTTAGATAATTAGATTTCATTTTTTGAGTAAGTTATTAATTTATATAAATATTTATTAATATTTCGTGAGTATTTTATCGAAAATATAATTAAAAAATTTTAAATTTGTATATTTTTTATGTGTATCTATGATATAAAAATTAAAACGGCACAAAAATTGCTTACAAGATGTGTTTTCATAAATAGCAGTTAAAAAGAGTAGGGTAATATGAAGTTATCGGTTGGATTAAAAGTTGCAAACTCCTTGTCACTGACACCGCAGTTACAACAAGCCATTCGTTTGCTTCAACTTTCTAGTCTTGAACTAGAGCAAGAAATTCAGATTCAACTTGATAGTAATCCCTTACTAGAGAAGGTTGAAGAGCAATCTTCGATTGAAAGTTTATCCACCTTACAAGATCAGGAACGCGATAATAAAGATTTAACCAATGAGCTAAATGCAAACCATCTTCCTGATGATTTACCTGTCGATACTGATTGGGATGATGTCTATACCCATCAACCGACGAGTCTTGGTTCCCCTGAATATGAAGAGCGTGAAGATAACCGTCAGGGACATCTTGGTCTAAAAGAACACATACTTGAACAAATCAATTTGTTGCATTTTTCTGCTGTAGATCGCCTGATAGCACATTGTATTGTTGATTCTTTAGATGAAAAAGGTTTTTTAGATGCTGAAATTGCTGAAATCACGGCATCTGTGCAGCATTTATTGGAAACTATGGATTATGAGGATGAAGTGGAAGATGATGAAGTCCTTGTTGTCTTAAAACATATTCAGCATCTGGATCCTCCAGGTGTAGCATCACGTAATCTGGCAGAATGTTTATTGGTACAATTGGAAAGTTTACCTGTACATCAAGCTTATCGTCATGAAGCGATAACTTTACTAAATCATTATGAATTATTGATTTCGAATGAATTGCCAAAATTGATCAAACAAACGGGTTTGAATCCTGAACAATTGAAATGTGCAGTTGATCTGTTAAAGACCTTAAAAGCTTATCCGGGAATGGAGTTTGAAGAAAAAGACTCTGATTATCAAATTCCCGATGTGGTGGTCATGAAAAAGAATGATCATTGGCAAGTGCAGTTAAATCAGGATGTTATGCCTAAATTAAGGGTCAATTCTTTTTATGCCAGTATGATTAAACGTGCAGATCAAAGTAACGATAATCAATATTTACGCAATCAAATGCTGGATGCCAAAAATTTTATTAAAAGTGTCGATGAGCGTCATAAAACCTTATTAAAAGTGGCCACCTGTATCGTGGAACATCAAAAAAGATTTTTGGAAATAGGTGCTGAAGGGATGAAACCTTTAGTACTGCGCGATATTGCGGAAGAGGTGGAATTGCATGAATCTACAGTTTCTCGGGTGACGACCAATAAATTCATGCTGACCCCGCGCGGCTTGTTTGAACTGAAATATTTTTTTTCCAGTCATGTGGCAACGACTTCAGGTGGGGAGGCATCTTCAATTGCGATTCGGGCAAAAATTAAAAAGTTAATTTCCGAAGAAAATCCACGCAAGCCTTTATCTGACAATATTATTGCCAATTTGTTAAAACAAGATGGCATTGATGTGGCACGTCGAACTGTCGCTAAATATCGAGAGTCGTTACATATTCCTTCATCTTCTGAACGAAAAGTCTTGATCTAATTTTTAAAATCTGATTATTCTAAGGATTCATTATGACAACATAATGAATCTTTTTTCTTTTAAAGGTGTGGTTGAAATGATTTAAAGTGTAAATTGCAGAATTCTAGGTTCTGTCAGCAGATCATTTCGGCTACGACTTTAACTAATCCTAAAGAAGGTGAGGGATAGAATTATGCAAATAACAATTCGTGGTCATCACTTAACTATCACCCCTGCAATTGAAGATAATATTCGTTTAAAATTTGCTGAAATGACCAAACATTTAGATCAGGTCAATAGTATGCAGGTGAAATTGAGCAAAGATCATCAAGTAGATAAACGATCAAGAAAAGGAAGTTTGAATCATATTGCAGAAGCAATTATTCGTGTACCAGGGGCAGAATTGTTTGCACAGGCAACAGCTGATGATATGTATACATCAATAAAAAAATTAACAGAAAAACTTAAAAGACAGTTGCATAAGCATAGAAAAATGCAGGTTGCATCCCCATCTTTAATGGCATAGTTTTGTTGCTGAACAAAAAGAGGTTTTTTATGACCTCTTTTTTTATATATTAAATGTTATAGCTTAATGATTTATTTTTCATATTTATAGTAAAATGGCAGGTTTTTACACCGTTGGTCCTATAAGAGGTCTTTGTGATGAATAGTGAACAGCTCACTGAAATTTTAAAAGCTGCTTTTCCAGAGGCTGAAGTTGCAGTTAGTGGGCAAGGCGGGAAATTTGATCTTCGCATTGTAGATGAACAATTTGAAGGCAAACGTCCGGTGGCACGCCAACAGACAGTTTATGCTCCGTTAAATTCATATATTGCCAGCGGTGAAGTACATGCAGTAACTATTCGTGCAATGACCAAAGAAGAATGGCGTAAAGCAAGCTTATTCGGAGCTTAGAACTAGATGGATAAATTTTTAATTCAGGGCGGTGTTAAGCTCGAAGGTGAAGTGCGTATTTCTGGTGCAAAAAATGCAGCACTTCCATTACTTGCTGCAATGATTCTCCCTGAAACTCCCACCACATTAACCAATGTTCCAAATCTTAAGGATGTGAACACGTTGGTAAAACTGATTGCTGGTTTGGGTGTTCAAATTTCTTATGAAGGCGATACTGTTAAAGCAGATACGTCTACATTAGATAATCAGTTTGCTCCATATGAACTGGTTAAAACCATGCGTGCATCCATTTTGGTGCTTGGTCCATTATTGGCGCGCTATGGCAGTGCAAAAGTATCTCTTCCTGGTGGATGTGCCATTGGTTCACGCCCAGTCGATCAACACCTTAAAGCATTAGAAGCTTTGGGTGCTGAAATTGAAGTTGAAGCCGGTTATGTCAATGCCAAAGTCGATGGCCGTCTTAAAGGTGGCGAAGTTGTCTTTGATATGGTGACTGTGGGCGGTACTGAAAATATTCTGATGGCAGCCGTATTGGCCGATGGTGTCACTACAATCCGTAATGCAGCACGTGAACCTGAAATTACCGATCTTGCACAAATGCTGATTAAAATGGGTGCGAAAATCGAAGGTTTGAATACCGACACTTTAGTCGTTACAGGTGTTGAGCATTTACATGGCTGTGAATATGCAGTGGTTGCGGACCGTATTGAAACTGGTTCGTATCTGGCTGCTGCGGCAATTACCGGTGGTAAAGTCAAAACCACGCATACCGATCCAGCACTACTTGAAGCAGTTTTAGACAAATTTGAAGAAATGGGCGCAGAAGTGACCCGTGGCGATGACTGGATTGAACTGGATATGATGGGGAAACGTCCGAAAGCCGTAAGCTTCCAGACGTTGCCGCATCCAGAATTCCCAACCGATATGCAAGCCCAGATTATGGCGGTCAACGCGATTGGTCGTGGCTTTGCGACAATTTCTGAAACGATTTTTGAAAACCGTTTTATGCATGTACCTGAATTGGCACGTATGGGCGCAAATATTCAGGTTGAAGGTAATGATGCAGTGGTTACAGGTGTGGAAAAACTTTCAGCCGCTCCTGTAATGGCGACAGATTTACGTGCTTCTTTCTCTTTGGTTCTGGCTGCGTTGGCTGCTGAAGGTGAAACCCTGATTGACCGTATTTATCATATTGACCGCGGTTATGAAGATGTTGAAGCGAAGTTACAAGGTTTAGGTGCCCAAATTAAGCGAGTAAGTTAATGAGCGATATGAGAAACGATGATCCAAACTTTGACGTTATGGGCAATTTTGATCATGGTTTAACTTTAGCATTAAGTAAGGGACGTATTTTAAAAGAAACTTTACCTCTGCTAGAAACAGCAGGAATTAATTTACTGGAAGATCCGGATAAATCCCGTAAATTGATTTTCCCAACTACCCATAAACAGGTGCGTATTTTAATTTTACGCGCTTCTGATGTACCGACCTATGTGGAAAATGGTGCAGCGGATTTGGGTGTTGCGGGTAAAGACGTGCTGATGGAGCATGGTGCGCAAAACGTCTATGAACCACTCGACTTGAAAATTGCCAACTGTAAACTCATGACAGCAGGCAAAGTGGGTATGGAACGTCCGAAAGGCCGTTTAAAAATCGCTACCAAATATGTGAATCTTACACGTCAATACTATGCCAGCCTGGGCGAGCAAGTCGATGTCATCAAGCTTTACGGTTCGATGGAACTTGCGCCACTGGTGGGTTTAGGTGATTACATTGTTGATGTGGTCGATACGGGTAATACCCTGCGTGCCAATGGTTTAGAGCCTTTGGAAGAAATCTGCAAAGTCTCTTCTCGCTTGATTGTAAATAAAGCAAGTTTCAAGCGTAAGCAAACTTTATTGAACCCGATTCTGGCACAGCTTGAAAAGGCAGTGGAAGAACGCGAAAGCAAAAAATAAGTTTTTGCATCTCAATATGAAAAACCGTCATTTTGTGGCGGTTTTTTTATGCCTGTTTTTACTATCCCTAGCTAAACCCAGATTTATTCGATAATTCACAAAGTAATTTCCTATGAAACTGTGTGAATAGATGTGTGATTGATACCCACAAAGTTTGGGAAACAAGGTAAACTAAACTTTTCCAATTCAAACCTTGTGGGTAAATTGATGCGACGTTTATCGACTCAAGATCAAAGCTTTAAACAGGCCTTTGCAGACTTGTTGGCTTTTGAGACAGTTAGTGATCCTGAACTTTTAAAAACCGTAGACCAAATCATTGCTGATGTGCGTCAGCATGGTGATGCTCATGTTCTTAAACTCACTCAACAGTTCGATCGACATCCAGCGCATCAATTTTCTGATCTAGAACTTACTCAAGAACAACTCAAAGCGGCTTTTGAAGGTTTAACGACAGAAGTTCGCCAAGCTCTGGAGTTGGCTGCAAACCGTATTCGTGAATTCCACCAGGCGCAAAAGCAGGATGGATGGACCTATGTTGATGCTTTGGGAAATACTTTAGGGCAAAAAATTACCCCACTGGATCGAGTCGGTATTTATGTGCCGGGCGGTTTGGCATCGTATCCATCTTCTGTATTGATGAATGCCGTTCCTGCACATGTGGCGGGTGTGCCAGAAATTATCATGGTGGTTCCGGCGCCGAATGGTGAACTCAATCCATTGGTGTTGGCAGCTGCATATCTGGCTGGTGTGCATCGTGTATTTACCATTGGTGGGGCACAAGCGGTTGCCGCATTGGCTTATGGAACGGAGACGATTCCCCCTGTCGATAAAATTACCGGCCCAGGTAACCGTTTCGTGGCAGCAGCTAAACGTGCTGTATTTGGTCAAGTCGGTATTGACATGATTGCAGGACCATCCGAAATTTTGGTATATGCAGAAGGTCAGAATAACGCGAAATGGCTGGCAATGGATTTATTGTCACAAGCTGAGCATGATACAGTTGCACAAGCGATTTTTATCACCCCAGATGAGCAGCTTTTAAACGACGTTGAACAGGCGATTGAAGAACATTTGGCGGCTTTGCCAAAAGCTGAAATTGCTCGTACTTCAATTGCTAACCGTGGGGCATTGGTTTTGGTGAAAGATCGTCAGGAAGCGATTGACCTCATCAATCAGGTTGCGCCAGAACATTTAGAGCTTTGCCTGGATGAAGCAGAGAAAATGTCGGAAAATATTCGCCATGCCGGTGCCATCTTCATGGGACGTTATACGCCTGAAGCGATTGGTGATTACTGTGCCGGTCCTAACCACGTATTACCAACATCAGGCACAGCGCGTTTCTCATCACCACTCGGGGTGTATGATTTCCAGAAGCGTTCCAGCCTGATTATGTGCTCGCAAGAAGGCGTGAAAACTTTAGCAAAAACGGCCGATATCCTGGCGCAACAGGAAAACCTGGATGCCCATGCACGCTCGGCACGTTATCGTTATCACGATTAACCTCTCCCTAACCCTCTCCTGAAAGGAGAGGGTATGTCATCTAATTTAAACTAATGAAATTTATATGGTTTTAATAGAATGGCAAATATGGAAAAATTGAAATATTGATTAAATTTATTTACCAATGAAAAGTTCCTCTCTATGGGAGAGGTTAGGAGAGGGTAAAATAGACTTTCTCCTAGCGATAAATATTTTCTCGATAGTTTTTTAAAGAGGGAATTTTGGTAAATAGCGAATGAGAAAATAAAATGTCGACTATCACCACAGAACAAATGCGTTTTTGGAGTCCTGAAGTACGTGAACTCGAACCTTACGTACCAGGTGAACAACCCAAAATCCAAAATCTTCTAAAATTAAATACCAATGAAAATCCCTATCCGCCATCACCAAAAGTGGTAGAAGCGGTTCAGGCGGTATTGGCAAATTCGGCAGATGTGCTGCGTTTATATCCAGACCCGGATGCATCCACTTTAAAACAGGCTATTGCCAAGCAGCAACATGTTGACGTGAGTCATGTGTTTGTAGGTAATGGTTCTGATGAAGTGTTGGCGCACATCTTCAAGGCATTTTTTGTCCAAGAGTTGCCAGTGCTTTATCCAGACATTACCTACAGTTTTTATCCGGTTTATAGTCAGTTCTTTGGGGTAAAAACCAAAGTTTTGCCATTGAATGATGATTTTGAAATTGTTGTGGATGATTATAAACAGCCTAATGGCGGGATTATCATTACCAACCCGAATGCGCCGACCAGTATCGCACTTGGTTTGTCTGCCATTGAAGAGGTTCTTCAGGCCAATCCTGATTCAGTGATCGTCATTGATGAAGCTTATGTGGATTTTGGTGCAGAATCGGCGGTAAAACTGGTTGAGAAATACGATAACTTGGTGGTTTGCCAAACGACTTCTAAATCACGCTCTTTAGCAGGCTTACGTGTCGGTTTTGCCATTGCGCAGCCACATCTCATCGCTGCCCTTGAAGCGGTGAAGAACAGTTTTAACTCCTACCCGATCGATCGTTTTGCGATTGCAGCAGCTGTAGCATCTTTTGAAGATCAAGAATACTTCGAAGCGCAAAATGAGAAAGTGATTGCAAGCCGTGAAAAGTTGGTTGCCCAATTGGCTGAGCTTGGCTTTACAGTCTTGCCATCGAGTGCAAACTTTATTTTTGCATCATTAGCGAGTCGAGATGCAGCTGAGCTTGCTGCTGAATTGCGCGAACGTGGCATCATTGTACGTTATTTTAATAAGCCGCGTATCAACCAGTTCCTGCGTATTACCATTGGTACAGACGAGCAAAACCAGCGTTTAGTCGATACCTTGAGAAATGATATTTTAGCTTAATTAAACTCCTCCCTTGCGGAGCAGTGCTCCTCACCTTTTATAAAAGGAGGAGGGATTTGAAGTCAAAAAAGCGATTCTCAGGAATCGCTTTTTTGTTGATTTGGCTTATACCAAGTATTGAGCAAATCCAGCATGGCGGACACTTTATCAAAACATTCCTGATATTCAGCATCGCAATCTGATGCAATGGTGATCCCTCCGCCAGCCCAAACAGAAATATCATTCTGATATTTTTGAATTGAGCGAATCAAAATATTCCATGAACCTGTACCATCAAAATTAAAATAACCCATCGAACCACAGTAGGCACCACGTGGAGTACCTTCAAGTTCCTCTATAATTTGCATGGCACGAATTTTGGGAGCGCCTGTGATTGAACCACCCGGAAGAGCTGACATCAGAACATGAAAAGGATTGATATCTTGCCTTAATCTAGCAGTGACTTCACTCACCATATGATGAACTTGATTAAATGACTCAATTTCAAAAAGTTTTGGTGTTTTAACAGAGCCTGTTTCAGCGTATACGCTCAAATCATTACGCAGTAAATCCACAATCATTACATTTTCGGCTTGGTCTTTTTTAGAGTGAATTAAGCTTTGCTTGGATTGCTCATCTTGTGCAACATCTAAATATCTGGGCATAGTGCCTTTAATCGGTTTTGTGGTGATTTTCCGATTTGCTTCAAACTCGATAAACAGTTCGGGAGAGCAGCTTAATAATTCAAAATCATTGATTTTGAGATAACCTGAATAAGGTGCATCAGTCAATTGCCAAAACGCTTCTGCTGTATCTAACAACAAACCTTGTGCTTTTGTTGTAAATTCTTGAGTTAAATTAATTTGATAACAGTCACCTGCCCGAATGTAATCTTGAATCTGATTAAATGCATTCACATACTGTTTTTTAGTCCACCGTGCGGTACAAGGTCGAGTGAGGGTGAAATTTTGATTTTCTTTACTTGGCTTGTTTTTGTTTTGCAAGGCATTTTGAAGTACCTGAAAGATCGCTTCAGCCTCATGTTCATGACTAAAAAAGGTCCAGCCTTGATCGGTCAGTTTAATATAGCTGCAATAAATGCCTAAAAATAAAGAGGGCTGGTTCTTGGATTGAATATTAACGTGTTGTTGGGCAGCTTCATCATAACTGATAAAACCGATTAAACCACCATTGAAATCGGAGGTATGATTTTGCAAATCCTGCTTAAAAAATTTATTGAAATCAATTGGTTCATTTTTTTGTTGATATTGGTTTAACGATGTTCTGGTAAATTTCTGAATTTTTTTATTTTGCATCAGTATATATTCAGAAGCCAAAATTGCAATGACAGGTTGTTTTACATTTTTTAAGTAAACCACATGGTTAAGATGCGATAAGCATAAAAGAATTTCAGTAGGATTAAGCTGTTGCTTGGTCAGCAATTTTTGAAAAAAAACAGGCTCATTCATACGACGTGACTTAATAAATTCGATACATAGATGGTCTATTCTATAACATTGTTGATGCATAAAAACTGTAAATACCGTTTATCGGTAACATGTAGATTGCGACCAACAGCAGTTGAACAAAAAATGACACAGAGATAACTTAGCTAGGGCAAACCAGCTGCTCAAGGAAAGCCTCACTATTGTCAAAAAATAAAAAACAATTAGTGATCGAGTAGTTAACAATCAAAAAAATAATACTCTTGGGAGAGTACGAAATGAAAAAATTTACTAAACTTGCTTTAGTTTCTTCATTAGCAATTAGCGCAAATGCGATGGCAATGCAAGCAATGGATGATGCTTCATTGGGTGCTACTACTGGTCAAGATGGTATTAACATCGGGATCGGTATTTCTAGAATTACGATCGATAAATTATTCGTTCATGATAATGATGGTTTAAGTACTAAAGATGCTACTGGTACAGTTATTCCTACTACTGCTTTAGGCGGTACTGGTAATGCGGGTGCTATTTCAATCAAGGGTGCAAAAAACTCAGAAACAATTACATTAACCAATGGTGGTACCATTGATCGTAAAGACCAAGGTATTTTTATTGGTGCAAACTACCAATCATTATTAGCTACTGGTAACCTTGCTGATTTGCAAATTGATAGCGATGCTGGTTCAGGGAGTGGTAATACAGCATTTATCAACATTGCAGCTCAAGTTTCTGGTTTGGAAATCCATATTGGTGAGATTGGTGTAACAGCATCTGGTGCAAATGATCCTGCTGTTAATATCCGTCGTGGCGGTAATGATTCTAACTACAATGCGATTTTAAGTGGTTTGTCTGTTAAAACAGGTAAAATGACTGCCAATATTCAATTGGGTGCAGCGCCTCAAGGTGCCATGATTAAATTGGATTCTGTAATGCAGGGTGGTCTTGAAATCAAGAACCTAGGTATTTTAGATAATTCAACAAATGGTGCTGTGGTTGCAGTTCACCCAACTGCTGGTCCAATTAGTACTACAGGTCCAGGGGAAATCTTTATTGAAAGCATTAAAGTTGCTGATGCCAATTCAACAAACTTAACTATGAAAGCAAGTGTAAGTGTATTTGGTGAGTCGGCAGCGAATAAAGGCTTTGTGCGTATTGTAAGCACAAATGACAAAATTGATAATTATGTTAAAGGCATTCATTTAGGTAGCCGTACTGCTGGTTCTATTGGTGATGTAGAAGTTCAAGGTTTGCAAACATTCTACGGTGCTAGTTATGATAAAGGTTCTATGATTAGTATTTCTGGTCATTAATTTCGAATTGAAAAAAGCGCGTGAAATCACGCGCTTTTTTTTACAAAAATAATGTTAAATTTTTCAAATAAACTAAAAAAAAGCTGTTTTTTTTTATAAAAAAGGTTATCTTCCTTTTTACATGGATGTAGAGTAATAACTCTAGAAAAATAATGAGCAAAGGCACGTCATGCCGATAACTAGAAAAGTCAGAAGATATGTTAGAGATCGCGTTAGGCTCGGCATTGATGTATTACGCTGCCAAAGAAGCCTTTGAAATTAAAAAAAAGCCAGCGGAAGCTGTGTATTACACTGAAACCTTAGACTCTCGTCAAGATTCATTCACTCGAATGCATAGAGAAGCAGTCCTCATTAAACCTGCTGTAGAAGATCAATTTAGGGGTATTGTACGTCAAGCTTATGACTATAGCTGTGGATCAGCAGCATTAACGACCTTGTTAAATGGTTATGTTGATGTTGGTGTAACCATGACAGAACAACAAGTTATGAATGGTTTGCTTAAATTTGGTGAGACCGAGAAAATCGTCGAGCGACGTAGTTTTTCCTTACTTGATATGAAACGCTTTGTCGGAGCAATCGGTTTCGAAAGCGGGGGATATAAAGGCGAATTTTCCGATTTAGTGAAACAGGGACAACCAGCCATTGTGCCAATTTCTTATGCAGGATTTAAACATTTTGTGGTGTTTAAAGCATACAAGAATGGCCGTGTTTATGTAGCTGACCCTGCAGTGGGTAATATTAGTTTTGATGAAACACGTTTCAAAGATATCTGGGAAAACAACACCCTATTTTTAATTAATGTCGCACCTGAAAAGAGAAAAAGTTTATTAGCACTTCAGGATACAGACTTACGACATGTCGAAGATGCAACCGTCAATCGCTATGCTTTCGTTAACATGCAATATCCGCAGTTCTATATGGATAAAATTGCCGATAAGGCATCAACGATTCGTTTAGACAAGAATTTAAATGAAGACTCGGAAAAATTTGGGGAATCGACATATAATTTTTTACGTCTTTATTACAAAAGTAAATAAAGTATAAAAGTAAGTAGATTAAAAAAATAAAAATGGTGGAATGGAATATGAATCGTAAATGGATGAACAAAACTTTATTGGCTTTGAGTGTTCAAATGGCAATAGGGGGGGTATATGCAGCTGAAGAACCGGCACTCGGAGAATACGAGGTTGTAGATCAGCAGGAAACAGAAGTTCAATCTACAGCATCACAGTCTGCAAATATACAACCTGAAGTAACCGCAAATGTTCAAGTGGAAGAATCAGCACTCGGTGAATATGAAGTGGTTGATGAACAGGTTGAAGAGCCAGCAGCAACCTCATCTACCGATAGTGCTCCAGCGGCACAGCCACAACCTGTTAATGCAAATGAGCAAGCTTCTTCTGCTTTACAGCAGCAAGAAGGTGATGCAAGTAAAGAAGCTAACTTACAAGAAGTCTTTACCTCAAATGAAAGACAATATTCTTTAATTAAAAAAGGTGAGATTTCATCTTATTACGATATTGATTATACCTATTATCGTGATACACAGATTGATGCTGAAATGGCGAGTGGACAACTGTATCAACTCCGTGTTCAAGAAAATGCGACTCACTCTGTTACCAATACATTTACTGCGCAGTATGGCATTCTAGATAATTTAACCTTTACGGCTTCAGTACCTTTAGTCGCTAAAACAGATTTATTAAAAGATACTTCTACAGCAGGTCTAGGTGATATTTCTTTTGGTACGCGTTGGGAGCCTTTCCCTCTAAAAGCTGGCAGACTACCCCTGATCTTATTCGGTAATATTTCTACTAAAACTGGTGATAGTCCTTATGAAATTAATGCGACTAATGATCTAGCAACTGGTAAAGGTTATTACTCTGCAGGGATTGGTGCAAGTACGCGTAAATATATCGATCCAGTGGTATTGTTTGCTTCCGTATCTGCCAATTATGGCTTTAAAGAAACAGGTTTAAATCAACGTCGTGGTCAACGAGTACTGGATGAGTTTCAACCTGGAATCAGTGGGGGTTTTGCTTTAGGTTTTGCCTATTCATTTAACTATGATGTGTCTATGACGATGTCATATCAGCAAAGTTTTAATACCGGTTCAGAATTTACTTATACTTCGGGTGAGAGTTATTCACCGGCTGACCAGACCAGTTCCACTTTAGCAATTTCATTGGGTGTTCGTGTTTCACCTGAAACTATTGTTAATGGGACTGTAGGTATAGGCCTGACAGAAGATGCGCCAGATGTATCTTTAGGTTTGTCATTCCCACTGGATATTTTAGGTTTCGGTAAGAAACTACGCTAAGAGGGTAGTCGTATGTATAAGATTCGACTTCGCCCGTTAGCTGCAGCAATTATCGTCTCGGGCTGTTCAAGTGCAACTTTCGCTCAATTAGGTACCAACTTATCTGTTGATGTCAGATCATTGAGTATGGGAAATGCGGTTACTGCAGATCCTCCTGGTATTAGTGCAATTCATTTTAACCCTGCAGCTTTGACCAAAATTGAAGGTCTGCAAACCGATGTGCAGGGGATTCTTGCTAATTTTGATATCCAACGGGAATTTTCTGTTCCTGCTGGTTATAACGTATTTGGCTATTCAGATGACCCGATGGTGTGTAATGACGGGCCAGAGATTTCTTCCGATTTATGTACAGACTTTAAAGGCACAGTGAATGGGGATGTTGAATACGTCAGTCTATACGTCCCAGTATTAAAAAAAATGGTGGATCTTGGTGAAGGTCTACCCATGGCTGCACCTACAGCAGGCATTGCTTACAATCCACCAGGTTCAAAAACAACTTTTGCAACTGCAATGTATGCACCTTTGGTTGCCGGTTTTGGTGCGGAAAATGGCAATCCTGCGAATTACATGGGGCAACAGGTTGCTCTAGAAAGGATTACCTATTTATCTCCATCTATTGCCTATCAAGTGAATGATGAGTTATCCGTGGGTGCTTCTATAGGTATGTCATATCAAGCCATTGGTTTAAAAACGGATTTGCGTTTTCCCAATGAATTAATTGGTATGTTACGAATGATTGATGAAGTCGTTTGTACACCTTTTAAAGAAAACTCGGACATTATTACTGACATTCTGTTGTTAGGTATATGTAATGCCCAAGAAGGTATGAACCCATTTGGCAGGTTCGGGCAAATGCAGCTTGCTCTGGAACAATCACTTAGCCCAAGTTATAACCTGGGCGTATTGTGGGAACCGACTGAGGATTTTAGCTTTGGTATGGTATATCAAAGTGCGGCAAAAATGCGTTTGAAAGGTAAATATCACATTGATAACGCAAAGGCACCACGTGAGTTGATCAATGGTTTAATGTCATCTCCTACAGGTCAAATTCTTGCGGCAATTTTGGGGTTTCCTAATAATATTCCTGCAAGTGAGTCAGGTCTGGTTTCAATGGATTTTGAATATCCAGCCCATTTTCAAGCAGGAATAAAATATAAGCTTTTACCTGATTTACAAGTCAATTTTGATGTGGGCTGGACAGACTATAAAGCGTGGGACAAGTTTAAATTTGAATTTGACCGACAAATTTCAGCATTAAAAATTGCCAAATTACTTTCTGAAAATATTGGTGATTCTTCTCTGGCACTTCCACTGCAATTTACTTCACCTTGGAATTATGGGATAGGTCTGGAATATTCTGCAACAGATCGTCTGAAATTACGTGCCGGATATGAACCGCGTACTAGTGCAATTCCTGATAATAAGCGAAATACAATGGTTCCGATTAACAATGCACAATTGTTCGGCTTGGGGGTAGGTTATCGTTTCGATGCAGATACCGATCTGGATTTATCGATTGGTTTCTTACGCAGTAAAGATAACATTCCAGCAAATACCAGTAGTTTAGCAAACCAAACGGGTGTGAATAATATTCTACTAAATCCATATGCAGGTTTAAATGTTAAAACGAATACCAAAGTCACAATTTTAGGCTTGAACTATAGAACACGATGGTAGAGAAATTGAAAATAATGAAAGGGAATTTATGGGTGAAATCGATACTTACGCTATGTGTGGTGCAGGTATCTTTTTCTCATGCGGGCGAGTTTTACACCATTATTGGGCCGGATGGCCGGCCTATGGTCGTACAACAAAAATCTGCGCCCAAAAATAAAGAAACTGAAGTAAGTAAATCTTCCTCAGTAGAGAGGAGAGTTCAAGAAACTCACTCGGTCACTCATTCCGCCAATAATCAGCCAGACATCAAAGTTATTGCAACTCAAACTACACCATTATCGCAATTACCGGTGAAAAATAAAGTAGCAATCCAAAGCCCTACAAAAAAAGCTTCTACCCAAGTAGATACAGCTAAAATACCGCAATCGACCTATGTAGAACCTGAAACTGAGAAAAAGCAAAAAGTTTTAGCGCAGCCTCAACCCCTGCCTAAAACGGTGGAAGAAATTGTACCTCTCGCTACCAGTACGCCTAAAGAACTGAAAGAAGCTAAAGATGCAGAAAACTATGTCACGGTTGATGGTACGCAATATATAAAAAATGAATACCTGGAAGACAAGGAATTTAATCTGGAAGGGAAAAAACGTTTTTATGCTATGCCGGAAGGCATCATTGATACCAAGCATGGAGCGACACGCTTACAAATGGTCGAGCGTGAAAAAGGGGTGAGTAAATCTCTGCTGCAATCATTTTTTAAAAAGAATCAAAAACAGGATAGTGGTCCTATTACCTTGTCATCGACTTATTACCGGGTTTCCCAGGCTGATGCTGTGAATAGTTTAGGTCAACAATGTATTCAGGACAAAAAAATTAAAAATGCGAAAACAGTCAGTCTGGATAAGGAAGTCAATGTCTGGCCACGTGCACCATTAAAAGAGCATTTTGATTTTGAAATTGTGAAGATTTCCAATGCAATTCAGAATGTGCAGATTAACTCTTATGCTTCGCGACAACAGAATCCGACCTTTTATTGGCCATTTGTGGTTTTTCTAGATACCAATGGATGTGTACTTGAGGGAGCAGGAGGCTTTAAAAATCATGAAACTGCCGAGTCATTTACTAGCCATGAAAAAATTGAAGGAATCATTCATATTCCTTCTCAAAGCCGATATATGTTGTTGACTCCTTTAGCCAGTGCGATAGATCTAGAAAACAAAGCACTCACCAATCAGGGTCAATTAAAATTAATAGCAATTCGCTAAGGATATAAGAAGAGAACTCGGATGAAAAATAAATATTTACTCCCTTTTGCCCTCACCACATTGATGGCAGCTTTAACGGGGTGTGGTGGTGAAAGTGCCAATGTTATTCCTGAAGTTTATGAAGGTAGTACAACGAATGGAACGTGTACGATAGGTGCTAGTGGATGTCTTGGATTTGCCTTGGATTATCCATTAAATGGATTAAATTTTACTTGTAGTAGTGATACTAAAAATAGCTTTGTAACCACTTTAGATTTGAAAGATGGAGCAGCAACCGGGGCATGTAAAGTCGGTGACAAAATTACTTTCTTCCTGAAGGGGGAAAAAGATAAGCAAATTAATTTGGGAACGCTAGACCTAAATAAAATTGCCAAGGTAAGTACTTCACAATTGCCTCGTTTGACTATTTTGGACATTGCCTCCGGAATTTCTGGTACACCAGCTAAGTCTCTGGATGCCAGTGATAGCACCGTGAAGGTCGCTATGCGGTTGGCAAAAATATTACAGGCACTTGCGCTACAAAATGGGGGGATTGCTGATCCAGCCGATATCCAAGCCTTATATATTACGGATCAAATGCGGGTAGATTTGGAGAGAATCAGTCAGTCAATTCCTCAAGAAACCTTTGCAAATACCACAGATTCCGATTTTGAATTATTGATCCAACCTTGGATTAATATTTCAAATATAACCAATGAGCAGGCATTTTCTACTGTCAGTATGTTGATGAATATTGCGAATGCCGGGGTATATCAACCGGAATTTTCATTATTTTCAACCTCTGGAGTGATTAGTAGTTTAAGTGGTTCAGATGGTTTAGTTGGTTGTAATAAAGATACGTGTAATCCTCAGGACAGCTCAACGCAGCATCTGTTAGGACATTTCATGTTGATTACCGATCGTGACGGTTATACTTTTGGTAGTGGCATACAATGGCGTGGTCCAGGCATCAGTGGCACTTCGACATTAGGTGGATTAAATACCAAATTGCTGACCACCACCCGACCGATTCGAATGACTGCAAATGCACAAGAGCATTGGATTAATCCGGTAACCAAGAAAATTGATCAAAATTTTGATTTTCAGGTCGATCAAGTCACTACACCTTTAAGTATTTATCAGGGCACTTTATATAATGATTATATGATTGCCGGCAAAGAAGCATTCTATAAGTTGCTTACTAGGAAAACAGAAGTCACTGCAGCTGATAAGCTGGATTTTGGTCTATGGAGGCAGACCATTGGCAGCGAAAATTTTAATGGTACACTCGATTTATATAAAACCTTTCCTATCACTTATCTAGATAAAAGGGTTTTTAAATCCATTAATAATGTGAAATCTGGCGAAGCTTATATATTCCCGATGTACGCAAATTTGACCTTTAAATTTACAGATACCAGTGTGAAAGATGTTGTATTGGGAATAGTGATTGATGAAAAAGGCAACATTCGAACCAATATGAAGCCTAGTTATACTGAAGATGATATGAGTACTGCTTTGGATCAGGAGTTGGTTTTAGGAAAAAGCGCTTGTGATACCACAGGCTTTAATTCATCCACTTATATAGACCAGTATGGAGTTCAACAATACCGGATTGGTACAGTTTCTCGTGCTTTCACCAATGATAAGAATATTTCCTTGCGTATGGTATTGGCAAATACAAACTTGAAAAAAATTGACGGTGCTTTAGTGGGAATGAATACCAATATCAAGACTTCAACATCTGGAGATAGTATTGTGGTGGGGGGTGCTTTACTTAATGTAGCTAACTTATTAAATCTTACTTCGGGTACAGCTGATATTACATTTAAAGACTCTGCTGTTGGTACGGTAAAATGGGCAAACTCATTATCAAGTTTCCAGAAAGTTTATAATACCAATAATACATCGCACACTTCTCAAGATGCAGATCTTGCGAAGTTAAGTGGAGGCAGTTTAACTTTTGCTTTGGCTCCGTGTTATACAGTCAAAAAGAAGTAAGCAAAAAATAAAGCCCATCATATGATGGGCTTTTTATTAAATTGCAAATGTATCGCATCTTTAACCAGTATGATCTAAGCGGGTACCTAAAGTTTCTAAATGCATGCTGAATGAAGCAGTTTTACGATCCTCAAAATAATGTCTTAAGGTCCGTTCTACGCTGGGAAAAGCCAGTTCAGACCAAGGAATTTCATGTTCATCAAATAAACGCGACTCAATGGTTTCTTCACCAGCACCGAATATGCCTTTGACGAGATTGGCCTTGAACAGAACGTAAATTTGTCCAATTCGGGGAATATTGTACATACAGTAGAGCTGTTCGATTTCGACTTCAGCTTCAGCCTCTTCGCGGGTTTCTCTGGCAGCGCCCTGTTCCATGGTTTCAAACAGTTCCATATAACCTGCGGGCAGGGTCCATAGCCCATAACGCGGTTCAATGGCACGGCGGCACAGCAAAACCTTATTTTCCCACAGCACCAGTGCTCCGCAAATAACTTTGGGATTGACGTAATGAATATTGCCGCAATCTGTACAAACGCGGCGTAATTGATGGTCGCCGAGTGGAATTTTTTCCGTTGTTTTATGTCCGCAAATTACACAGAAATTCATATTCATCGTCAATGATAAAGGTGTTGATCAGCATAACTGAAAAATGCAACTTTGGCATCATTTCTATCCTTTGGAATAAAAATTCAGCTATGATGAAATAAAGCATGAGGCAGGAGCAGTAGCACATGGATGACTACTCATTAATACAATTATTACAGCATAGATTACGCTTTTCTACACGTGTTAAGCCTGCTCATGCTGCTGTATTAATTGCCATTACTGATGAGTCTGATCCCAAAGTTTTGCTTACGCGCCGTTCTTTATATTTATCCAATCATGCCGGGGAAGTTTCTTTTCCGGGGGGGAAAAGAGATCCGCAAGATACCAGTAATATTGTGGTGGCTTTGCGCGAAGCTTATGAAGAGACCGCACTGAATCCATTTGATGTGCAACTGATTGGCGATTTGCCCATGCAAAAAGCCCGCAACGGGATGCTGGTCAAACCTGTGGTCGGGCTGATTCCGCCTGAAGTGGAACTTATTCCTCAACCAGCTGAAATTGATCGAATCTTTTTTGCATCACTGAGTAGCTTAATGAATGCACCACCCATTCCCTATGAGGTGCGTTATGCTCATCAGTCTTTGTATTTTCCCAGCATGTGTGTGGAAAATGAGGTGGTTTGGGGATTGACGGCAAGAATGTTGGTTTCACTGTTTCAGTATGGTTTTGATTATCAAAAGGAATGGCCATTTTTATTAAATTCGCCCACTTTTCATAGCAATAAGATTAAATACGGTAAATAAGGAATTTCATCTCATGATTTATAAATTTAAAGGATATACACCTCAAGCAACGCATCAACCTTGGGATGGCTGGGTGGCAGATAATGCGACCGTTATCGGCCAGGTAGAAATGGGCAAGCAGGTCAGTGTCTGGTTTGGCGCCGTGATTCGGGGCGATAACAGTAAAATCACGTTAGGGGATTTTACCAATGTGCAGGAAAATGCTGTTTTACATACCGATGCCGGCATTGAAATGCAGATCGGCAGCTATGTCACGATTGGCCATCAGGCTATGTTGCACGGCTGTACCGTAGGAGATAACACGCTGATCGGCATTAATAGCGTGATTTTAAATCATGCCGTGATTGGTAGAAATTGTATTATTGGTGCTAATGCCTTAATTCCAGAAGGTAAGGTGATTCCGGACAATTCTGTGGTCATGGGTTCGCCAGGCAAAATCGTCAAAACGCTGGATGAGGCGGCTGAAGCCAAATTAAAAATGAGTGCCATGCACTATGCCGAGCATTTCAAAAATTTTCAGCATTTAGAGTCGGTTGAACTGTGATTTGAAACGAGATATTCAGCCAAGCGAGAGCTTGGCTTTTTTGTATCCTGCAGATGGAAAATCTCGCCTCGCACGCATGAGTGGAGTATGATATCCGACGTTTTTTATATTTAAATAAATTAAGGTTGTGCATGAAGTTGCTGGCATTGGAAACTGCCAATGAGCAGTGTTCCGTTTCTATTGTAGATGACACTCAAGAATTATTTTTTCAATTAGATGCGCGAGCAAAAGCACAAACGCAAACGATTCTCCCAATGATCGAACAGGCTTTTACCCAGCTTGGCTTGTCTGCCGCGGACTTAACTGCAATTGCATTTAGCCGTGGTCCCGGTTCTTTTAGTGGGGTACGTATTAATGCTGCCGTGACTCAAGCCCTGGCATGGGCCAATGATCTACCTGTTGTTCCTATTTCAACCTTGCAAGCTCTAGCACAGGCAGCATACCGTGTAGCAGGTTTAACCGCAGTGACTGCAGTCCTGGATGCGCGTATGAATGAAGTCTATATTGCGAGTTTTCAGCTGGATCAGCAGGGTATTATGCAGGCTGTGGATACAGAGCAACTGTTAAATTATAGTGCTGCCAGTCAGGCCGTCAGATTTGAACTTGTCGGTTCAGGTTCAGCTTTAATTCAGCCTGAAGCTATAGAATTTAAAGAGATTGTTGCCACAGCACAAGATATTGCACAAATTGCACGTATTGCTGCATTACAGCAGCATTGGGTTGCAGCTGAAGAAGCACTACCAGTGTATTTACGTGATAATGCGTGGAAAAAAATTCCAGAACAAATTAAAGCAACTTAAGGTTAGATATGGATCTTTTATTATTATTTAAAGCGGCCATCATGGGCTTGGTAGAGGGGATTACTGAATTTCTACCGATTTCAAGTACCGGGCATTTAATCTTAGCAGGTCAGCTTTTAGATTTCTGGACCATTGAAAAAAGAGATATGTTTGCAGTTGCAGTGCAGATTGGTGCAATTGCAGCGGTGATTTACGAGTATTGGGGCAAACTTTGGGGCGCTTTAATCGGTGGTTTAAAAGGTCAAGAACAGGGCCGCCGTTTAAGTATTAACTTAATTATTGCTTCAATTCCAATCATCATTATCGGCTTAACGTTTGGCGATATCATCAAGGCGTACCTGTTTAATGCAATTACTGTCGCGATTGCCTTAATTGTGGGTGGTTTTATTATTTTATGGGCTGAACGCCGTCCGCATAGCATTGAAACTCAAGAAGTGGATGACTTGACCTATAAACAAGCAACTTTAATTGGTCTGATTCAATGTTTAGCCTTATTTCCAGGGACTTCACGTTCAGGTTCAACCATTATCGGGTCTTTATTTTTAGGTGTATCACGTAAAGCAGCAGCAGAATTTTCCTTCTTTCTGGGTATTCCTGTATTAATGGGTGCTGGTTTACTCGATATGTATAAAATGAGGGCTGATTTGCATAGCAATGATATGGCTGTTCTAGCAGTGGGTATTATTGTGGCATTTATTTCTGCACTTATCGTGATTCGTGCATTAATTCGCTATGTATCGAAACATGATTTCACTGCATTTGCATACTACCGCATAGGTTTTGGTCTGTTTATTTTGGCAACTTGGTGGACAGGCTGGGTTTCTTGGTAATGCATTTGTTTACAGAAGCTCAGTTTCAAGCACAAGCACAGCAGTATTCTGCTGTGCTTTCTTCACGTGGTGTCAGTGTAAATGTTGAGATCATTGAAAAGCTGAATGCCCGATTTTTACGTTTAAATCCGGAACTGGCTTTATGTGTAGATGAATCGGGACTGTGGTTGTGTGCCAATGGCATGAAGATGCAGCCCGACTGGCAAGCTGAAGTGCCGCGTTTAAAACGTTCATCGTTAAAATCTGAAATGATTGCACGTGCCTGTAATTTGGGTGAAAAGCCTACATTAATCGATGCGACTGCCGGTTTAGGTCATGACAGTTTGTTGATGGCACATTTGGGAGCTGACGTCACCTTGGTTGAGCGGCATCCGATCTTGTTTACCTTGCTGGAAGACAGCAAAAACCATGCGCAAAATGATGCGTTTCTCAGCCCGGTAGTGGCACGAATTCATCTGGTTTTCTCTGATTCTGCCGACTATTTAAGGCAGCAGGCTGAACAGAAGCAGGTGGTGGATGTGGTTTATCTTGATCCGATGTTTCCCCAGCGCGACCAGAACCAGCAAGCCATTAAAAAACAGGCACAAGTGAAAAAGCAGATGCAGCTACTCCATATGCTCTTGCCTGAAGATGGGGAAATGGATCTGGGCGACCACCTGTTAACTCTGGCACAACAAGTGGCAAAGCGGGTGGTGGTGAAGCGGCCACGTCTGGCTGTCTATTTGGCCAACCTGGAACCGGATCATCAATGGCAAGGAGATGCCTGTCGTTTTGATGCCTACTTTCAGCATGATCTTCTAGACTAGTTGGGTAATTGCTTCAATAATGTGCATTAATTTGTTATATAGTTCCAAAGCAGCATTGATAAAAATTCCATCAAGCATAAACTTAGAGTGTAAACTCGCGAGCTAAAGCCCCCCGAAAATCTTATGATCGACTTTAAACCCTCCATCAATTTTTGGCATGATTTTAAGAGCAACCAAACTGCCGGGATGTGGCTTTTTCTGGGTTCACGCCGATCTTTGCAAATTGTACGTCCCTCGATTCTACAACTGATTTTCTGGGGAATTTTAGGCGGCTGTGCCAACAGTTTATTCAGTTGGCTCAGTGCGGAGGAGATGGGGGAGTTTAACCCGCAAGGCCTGATCAGTTATGCGTTGTGGCCTTTTATTGCACTCATCGTCGGTATTTTTCTTTCCCAGCGGATCAATAATCCTCGTCTCATGCTGGTACCTGCCTTGTTGTGGCTGGTACTGGATACCCATATTGCCTTATTGCAAAGCCTGATCCAGTATCTGGGCTATATCGATGTCTTGCCCTACCTGTTCTATGACTATTTGCCGACCATCTTCATGGTGCTGTTCGTCTGGCAGAGTCTGGCTGTAGTATGGGTGTTTTCACGTGAACTGAAATGGCCATGGTGGGAGCGGGCACTGATTGTCGCTGCGACACTGTTCACCCTTGTAGTCTGGCAAATGTCGGTGAAAAGTCAACCGATCTGGAAGGTTGAAGAGACACCACCCACATTTGCTGAAGATGCTTTTTATGCCCAAAGCCGTATCTTGAACAAGTCGATTGAATCGATCCAGTATGGTGAATTCGCCCAGTCGCACTGGTACTTTTTGGGCGTTGCCGGTGCAGGTTATCAAGATGTCTTTAAGTCGGAAGTTGAACGGATTAAAGAACAGTTTGATACCCGTTTTGGGACTTTTGGCCGTTCCATGGTGCTGATTAATAATCCTGAAACCCGCACTCAAATCCCGATTGCTTCGCGCACCAGTATGGAAATAGCCTTGCGCCGTATCGGGCAGCAAATGAATAAAGAAAGTGATGTGTTATTTTTATACATGACTTCACATGGTTTGCCAAATCAGTTTGAAATGGAAAATGATCCGATCGATTTAAATGATGTCGATCCTAAATGGCTTAAGGAAACTCTGGACAAATCCGGTATTCGTTGGCGGGTTATTGTCATTTCCGCCTGTTATTCAGGGAGTTTTGTTCCCGCTTTACAGGATGATAATACTTTAATCATTACCGCATCTGCGGCTGACCGGGCATCTTTTGGCTGTTCGAATGAAGCGGATTATACTTATTTTGGGCGGGCTTTTTTTGATCAGGCCATGCGCGAGCAGATGTCTATCAAAGATGCTTTTGAGCAGACCCAAAAAACGGTGGCACAATGGGAAACCGCACAAGGATTTGAAGCCTCTGAACCGCAATGGTCGATTGGCAAGAATATGGAATTTATGTTGCCGCAACTCGAGCGACGCTTATTTCCCGCTACAACCCAGACAAATATGAAAATAGAAACCCCACAATTAAGTGTGGCAGCACAATAAGGAAAATAACGATGGAATTAATGCAAGCGAATCGATGCTTTGATGGGGAACAGCGAATTTATGCTTTTAATTCCAAGAGCTTAAAAGGGCAGGCGAAATTTGGAATTTTCTTGCCCCATCAGGCCTTAACAGGTCAGCTTTGTCCCGCCCTGTTTTATCTGGCGGGTCTGACTTGTACTGAAGAAACTTTTGCAATTAAAGCCCATGCGCAACGTTTAGCAGCGCAACTGGGGTTGATCCTGATCAGTCCGGATACCTCACCCCGAGGCGAGCGGGTGGCAGCAGGAGATTCCTGGGACATCGGTCAGGATGCCGGATTTTATATCAATGCCACCCAGGCACCGTGGGCTGAGCATTATCAAATGGAAAGCTTTATTGCCGATGAACTTTATGGTGTGGTGACGCAAAACTTTCCACTGCAAGCGGATGCGATAGGCATCTTCGGGCATTCAAAACAATGTTTTTTTGAAAATATGGAAAATACTTTAGCTTGCTGATTTTTATAGATTTTATTTAAGTTGATAAGAAATCCATAAAAAAATCCATATTTTTCTATAAAATATTAAATTTCCTAATCAGAAATTCCATATTTTCTAATCGAAGATTTCACATACATTTTGAATAATTAAGTTACCATGTAATTAATAATTTGTTTTTGAGGGATACTTCTGTGGAAAGATTAGAAAGACATGCTTCATTCGATGGATGGCAAGAAGTATATAAACATCAGTCTGAAGTTCTGAAATGTTCTATGAACTTCGCAATTTATATTCCACCACATGAGAAAGATGAAACATTACCCGTAATCTATTGGCTTTCTGGTCTTACTTGCAATGAACAAAACTTTATTACTAAAGCAGGGGCACAAAAATATGCTTCTGAACACAAGGTAATCATTGTTGCTCCTGACACAAGCCCAAGAGGTGAGGATATACCAGATGATGAAGCTTATGATCTAGGACAAGGAGCGGGCTTTTATGTGAATGCAATTCAAGAGCCTTGGTCAGAAAACTATAGAATGTATGATTACATTGTTGATGAGTTAAGGACGTTAATTGATCAAAAATTCCCGACAAATAAAGTTCAAAGCATTATGGGGCATAGTGCTGGCGGGCATGGCGCATTAGTCATTGGATTGAGAAATCCTGATATTTTCAAGAGTATTTCTGCTTTCTCACCAATCGTGGCACCTTCGCAAGTTCCTTGGGGGCAAAAAGCATTTACTGCTTATCTTGGCAAAGATCAAGCTTTATGGTCTCAATATGATAGTGTTGAATTAATTAAATCAAGTTCTGTGCAGATACCTATTTTAGTTGATCAAGGTGTGGAAGACTCTTTTCTGCAAGAACAATTGAAACCTGAACTATTCGAGAAAGCATGTAGGGATAAAGAATATCCGATAACTCTAAACATGAGAGATGGATATGATCATAGTTATTACTTTATAGCTAGTTTTATTGAAAATCATATTAAATTTCACTCATCAAAGATTAAATAATTTAGGCTCTAGACTAGCAGAATGATTATGTTAGTCTAGAATAATGATAGAAAACAGTAAATTAAGTCACTACAAGATTAAAAAAATTATTCAATGCTTTTGTGTT
>NZ_JBIQOC010000069.1:0-18626 GCF_044130295.1 Acinetobacter uliginosus
ATATATCCATGTTCATGGATTAAGTCCCCACTTGTTTTTAGGTGGGAACTAAATTAAGGCTTATAGGATCGCTTGGTAAGGCTGTGTTAGCCGGATGCTTACTTATGAGATAGAAAATTTAAGAGTTTCTTTTTCTTCTTATCAAAAGCTTGAATGTTACAAAAAGGATATTAAACATGGCAAAAGGCATCTATTAAGGCTTAATGAATTTAGGGGGAGTTTATTTGAGTCACACTCTCCAAGTTTGACCTTTTTAAAAGAAATAAGAAATAAAATTATCCATGATGGATTTCTAGATGTACATCCTCAACTCTATGAGTTAAGAGAGAATGGGGTAGTAAAAGAAAGGTTCATTTTATTGCCAGATTTAAATGCATCTGGAAAGTTTGAAAAATATGGATCAAGAAGTAATTTCTATTCATATGAAAAAAAATTGAATATAGAAATTATTCATTTAGTAAAAGAAGTATTTGAACGCTTCGAAAAAACAGTAGAAGAGTTACTTAAGTGATTACAATAAAAGTTGAATTGGAACTAGAATTGTAATTAAATTGATACTAAGATATATCTTAATTAATATTAAGGTATATCTTAACTATGCCAAATGCCAATCCTATCGAGAACAGTGAAAGTACGCCAACACCGCGTAAACGCCTATTTGAAGCAGGACAAATGAAGCTGTTGGTACTACATTTCATTGCCCAATCCCCAAAGTTTAGTTACGACATCATTAAAGACGTGGCATCACTGGTGGGCGGGAACTACAAGCCGAGTACAGGCACTATTTGTCCGACTATCAATTATCTCGAAGAACATCACTATACTCAGGCTGAACTGAGTGCCGATGATCGTAAGCAATACCGTATTACACCTACAGGTCTTCAACATCTTGAAGAGAATCAGGAAATAGTAAAAAAAATCCTCGACCGCTTTAACACACGCAAGCAAATCCAGAATAACGAACACTATGTCGATATCAAACGTGCGATGGAAAACCTGAAAACTTCATTGCGCCTGAAGATTCAACATACCGAACTGAACCCAGAGCAAATCCGTGAAATCTCCGGAAAGATTGATCAGGCAGCAGTAGAAATTGCACGTATGTAATTCGATTCACGATTTAAAAAGATTAGGTTAAATGATGAAAAATAATCTCCCAAAATTCCACCCGAAACATCTGACTTGGCTGATGCCACTTATCCTGTCAGGCATTATGAGTGGCGTAATTTCCTGCTTTAACCTGTTGCTGAATAAAGGCTTGGTTGATGGCTTTTTTTCTCTGTGGCTACATGCATGGAGCTTGTCATGGCTGATGGCATTTCCCCTGATTCTGGTGATGCTGCCATTGGTGCGTAAATTTCTAATGCAATTTGTAGAAATGCCCAAATAAGAAAACGATTCGGTTTGATTAAAAAACTGTCAAAACGATAAATAGAAGAGACGGGGTGAATGCATCGGCTTTAGTCCCGTTTTTTTCTCAGCCAGATCACTAAACGGGTCAACATTAGCAGTACGGCAAAATAGATCTGAAAGACGCCTGCAAAAATCATGATCCAGCCGCTATTCCCAGGAGTCTTTCTTGCATCAAGCTCAATGACAAATACCAAAATTGCAACCACAACTTCAAAAGCAATCACAGTTTTAAATAGCCAGGCCCACTGAAAATGCAACAACCATGTGAGGAAAATAACGCCCAAACCAGGGAACAGGCAAAATAGGAAAATGACTTTTAAATCCATAATAATTGAGCATTTTTTATTGTGGGTGTGGACTTACAATATATTGAATAAAATAGAAATAAAGCAATGCACTTGAAATGATTGTGCAATATTCAATTAGGTATTTTTATCGATCAGCAAAAATAATTTTAGATTAGTCCATTGAATCAACAATACTTTTCATTTCATTCAAACTTTTCACCCCTGCAATCCGTTGCATGATTTGTCCATTTTTAAAAATCAGTGTGGAAGGCAAACCGTAAACGTTATAGCGTAGGGTCAGAATCGGGGATTGATCGACATTGATCTTGCCAAATTTGATCTCGGGCTTTACCGTAGCATAGTGTGCTGCCAACTGTTCAAATACAGGAAAATTTTGTACACATGGGGCACACCAGTTGGCATAAAAACGAATCACAGCAAATCCTTCAAACCATTCAAAGTTACTATAATTATCTTCATTGTATTCAATGACGGCTGACATAAACTTTCCTGATATTTTCCCAATTAAGGCTTAGACCAAGTCATGCTTAATTCCGCATGACCGGTGTTTTGATCCATGGCTTGGCTGATGATTTTAAAGCCCTGCTGCTGATAAAAATTGACCGCTGCGATATTTTCAGTATAGACATTTAAATGCAATTCATCACATTGCTGTTTAAAAAAATCAATCAAGGCCGTACCGTATCCCAAGCTTTGCTGATGGGGTGCAATAAAAAGTGCAGCTAGCACCGCCTCTGATTTCAATAAGGATGCAAAACCTGTGACATTTTGATTGTCCTTGATTACATAATTTTCGGCTAAAGGCAGATACAGATCCCGCATCGGAAGCAGCTGCTGTTCCCAATATGTTGCAGGAATAAAATCATGTGCCTGTAGGGAAGCATTGAGCCAGATGTCTAAGATAGATTCCATATCCTGCATTTCAGCTTTTTGAATAGTTGCCATGTGCTCATATCATTTTGCTGAATAGTAGGCAGATTATACATAAGTCCACAGTTATTCATTCCCGGCTATTTCTATGTTCAAATAGAGCGGTAAATTTTAAAAAGTAATGAATAGATCAGGAATAAACTATGTCACAAACGACTATGCAGCAAGTCATTATCACAGAACCGGGTGGTGTGGATAAACTGGCTTACGAAACTGTTGCAGTACCTGAAGCTAAAGCAGATGAGGTCTTGGTCAAAGTGCATGCATTTGGCATTAACCGTCCTGACATCTTGCAGCGTCAAGGTCTATATCCAATGCCTAAAGGAGTAACGCCTGTACCGGGTTTGGAAGTGGCTGGTGAAGTGGTGGCTGTAGGAACTGAGGTTTCTAAGTTTAAGGTTGGCGATCAGGTCTGCGGCCTAACCAATGGGGGCGGTTATGCAGAATATTGTGTGGTACCTGAAAGCCAAACCTTGAATATTCCTGAAGGTGTGAGCTTTACTCAGGCTGCCGCGATTCCTGAAACCTTCTTTACCGTATGGGCGAATGTATTCCAGATGGGTAAAGCCAAAGAAGGGGAAACGGTACTTGTACATGGTGGAACAAGCGGGATTGGAACGACTGCTTTAATGCTGTGTAAATCACTCGGCATCAAAACGTTTGCAACCGTAGGTTCTGATGAAAAAGTGGCAGCGATTTCTGATTTAACCACGGCAATTAACTATAAGACTCAAGACTTTGAACAAGTCATTAATGGGGCTACTAACAACGGTGGGGTCGATGTCATTTTAGATATGGTAGGTGCGCCATATCTGGAGAAAAACCTGAACCTGCTACGTCGTGATGGTCGTCTGGTTTATATCGCATTCTTGGGTGGTGCAAAAGCCAAAGAGGTCAAACTCGGTCAAATCATGATGAAGCGTCTGACTATTACCGGTTCAACCATGCGTGCACGTAACACAGCAGAAAAAGCTGAAATTGCTCAAGGCTTAAAAGAGCATGTTGCACCGCTGTGGGCAAAAGGGGAATGTCTGCCGATGATCTATAAAACTTTTAAGTTTGACCAGATTCAGGATGCACATGCGGTGATGGATACTGGTGAACATGTCGGTAAAGTTGTGGTAGAAATCCTCTAATCATTCCCGCTTTCAATAAAATAAAAAATGATAAGTAACTTAAATTAATGGATAAAAATAAGGTCATAAAATTTTAAAAAATGGTAAAAAATGTCGATTGTTCGACACAACCTGTCAAAACCAGAGAGTAGATTAAGATTTAGAATAATCCGACTAAATTGTTTGGAATTAATTGAAATGTCATGTAATAAAAGGAAGTATATTATGAAAATAGTCTCAGCTCCTTATACATCTGAACATGGCTTACGCGCCTTGAAGCGATTGCATAAGGCCATTATTTGCAATCAGGTATTACCTTCTAATCTGCATCAGTTTTATAAAGCCATGCTGCATCTTGAGCGTTATGTTGAACGGCTTAATCCCAAACCGCCGACAAAAGGTGTCACCAGCCGTTTCAAATCCTGATTCAAGTTTTTCCTATTAGGCTTAAGTTGAAATAAATATTTAAAATTAAGTTTTTGATTGGTAGTATAATTTTTAGATAATTTAAAAAAATTTAGCATTTTAGGTATTGTGCTTTTATTGCACAAAGAGGGTATTTATGAAGGGCAATGCGTCAACGCATGAGCGCCTCGCAGAGCGTTTGGCCAATATTTTAACCAAACTGAATATAGGACATCAGTTAAGTGTACAAGAACTGGCGGGTGAGTTTCAGGTCAGTACCCGAACCATTGAACGGGACTTTGATCGGCTTAATTCATACTTGCCTTTGATTCAGGATGGAAACACTAAACGCTATTATCTGGAACCTTCCTATTTAGGCCGTTTTAAACTGCAGGATATCCAGAATTTTGCGCAACTGTCGGGAATTAGTGAGCTTTACCCGACGCTGGATATTTCTTTTTTACGCGAATTGCTGGACGAGCGAGCGAATCAAGTCTTCTCGGCAAAAGGCTATTATTTTGAAGATAGCAAACGGTTTGCTGAACATTTTAAGCTGCTTAGCGCTGCGATTTATAAACGTCAATGGATTGAGCTGCAATATCGTGATCAATGCAGAATCATCCAGCCTTATCGTTTAATCCATCATCATGGCATCTGGTATTTGGCGGGTGTCTTTCAGAAAAAACTGCAGACTTATCGCTTAAGTCAGATTCAGCAGGTGAAACTGCTATTTGAGGCAGAAAATTTCCAACATGATGCCGAGATATTGAAAATACTGGCCGATGAGGAAAGCATCTGGTTTGGACAGCAAAAACAGCAGGTTTTTATCCAGGTAAAGGCTGAGGTTGCGGTATTTTTTAAAGAGCGGCGTTTGTTTCCAGAGCAGCAGATTGAGCAGGAATCCACATCGGGAGAATTATTAATCAGCTGTCAGGTTCGCCACGAAATGCAGTTGTTGCCTTTAGTGCGGTATTGGCTACCACATGTCAGGATTATTCAGCCAGTTCATTTGCAGCAAAAACTGGAGCAGGACCTGGAGAACTATTTGCGCTCTGCGGGATGATAGCTAAAGAGCATAATAGTGGAATGTAATTCAGAATAAAAATCTGAGTTGCTAAATTTTAGGCATAAAAAAACCAGCTTAATGCTGGGTTCTTTATTTACACCATCTTAGTAGGCTAAGAATGGTGCCCGAGGCCAGACTCGAACTGGCACGCTTTGTGGGCGGGGGATTTTAAATCCCCTGTGTCTACCGATTTCACCACTCGGGCTTAACAAGATTGGAGGCGGAGGTCGGAATCGAACCGGCGTACACGGAGTTGCAGTCCGCTGCATGACCACTCTGCCACCCCGCCATGTCTTGTTGCTGCGTATATTATCAAGCCCTGAAAAAAAAACAATAGTAGATTTATGCAGATGTGCAGAAAAGCAGCATATAACGGAAAATATTTAAAATATTCATGTAGAATGTGCGAAATTGATTCATATCAACATTTGGGAGAAGTGCCGTGGCATTAGTATTAGATGGTCGTGCATTGGCAAAGAAAATTGAGGCTGATTTGTTAACTCGCGTAGAAGCGTTAAAAGCAAAATCAGGTCGTACTCCAATCCTTGCGACTATTTTGGTGGGTGACGATGGCGCATCTGCAACTTATGTGCGTATGAAAGGAAATGCTTGCCGCCGTGTCGGTATGGATTCATTGAAAGTTGAACTTCCGAAAGAAACCACGACTGAAGAATTACTGGCTGAAATTGAAAAACTCAATGCCAATCCTGATGTTCACGGTATTCTTTTACAGCACCCAGTGCCTGCACAAATTGATGAGCGTGCCTGTTTCGATGCCATTTCACTGGCGAAAGACGTTGATGGTGTAACTTGCCTGGGTTATGGTCGTATGGCAATGGGTGAGGCAGCTTATGGTTCTGCAACGCCTGCAGGTATCATGACTATCCTGCAAGCCAATGATATTGAGATTGCAGGTAAACATGCAGTCGTTGTTGGTCGTTCTGCAATTTTGGGTAAACCGATGGCTGCAATGTTGCTTGAAGCTAATGCAACAGTAACGATTTGCCATTCACGTACACAAAACCTGGCTGACTTCGTTAAACAGGCTGACATTATTGTCGGTGCAGTAGGTAAAGCTGAACTGATTCAAAAAGACTGGATTAAACCAGGCGCAGTTGTGGTTGATGCCGGCTTCCACCCACGTGATGGCGGTGGTGTAGGTGACATCCAGTTGGTTGGTATTGAAGAAGTGGCTTCTGCTTATACACCAGTTCCAGGTGGTGTAGGTCCTATGACTATTACCACTTTGATTCGTCAAACTGTTGAAGCTGCTGAAAAGGCTTTAGGTTAATCTTTTAATTAAAAGATGGTGAAGTCACGACGGAGTCTTACCGTTGTGACGATCGATGTAAGAAGCTCGTATGTTACTTTTGTTTCGGCAAAAGTAACCAAAACCATTTGTCACCCACAGAACTCGGCATTTTGTGTCATTTAATCTGAAATGTCGCAGAAACAATTTTAAATAAATTTAGGTTTGCCTCGAACAGCTGCGGATGACTTGGTCGCGTATCAAATCCCTTTATAAGTTTCAATAAGATCATCGCCAAGGCTTAAGCATGAGCTGTACTTTCCAATTTCCAAAAGCCCCCGAACATTTAATTCAAGCTTTGCATGAAGTGATTCCAAACTGTGAGCTACTTGCCCAGCAATTGCCTGAAATCCCCATTTCACTGTGGCTGATTCCACCGGTCTTTCCGACAGATAAATTCGATGACGAAGTGATTCGTCGGATCTGGAATGATACACCATACTGGATATTCTGCTGGGCTTCAGGACTTGCTATGGCACAGTGGCTCTTAGCTGAACCACATCATGTGAAAGACAAGGTAGTACTCGACTTTGGTGCGGGGTCGGGTGTGGTTGCAATTGCAGCTAAAATGGCAGGAGCGAAGCGGGTGATCTGTTGTGATATCGATCAAGTCAGTCTGGATGCCTGTCGTGCCAATGCAGCATTGAATAATGTCGAGCTGGAATATCTGGATGATCTGTATAAAGCAGAGCAGGTCGATATTCTCTTGGCTGCCGATGTGCTATACGATCAATGCAACCGCTTTTTTCTGGATGAATTCTTAAAATTTTCGCCAGAAGTTTGGGTGGCAGACAGCCGGGTGAAAAACTTTAGCCATCCTAAATATGAAAAACTGGATGAACGTAGTGCCACGACTTGGCCAGATCTGGATGAAGCAAAGGAATTTCGTAATGTCAGTTTTTATAAGACGCTATAAATAGCGTCTTATTTCTGTCTAAATTATTAAGTTTTAAGAGCAGGTATAGCGAACTACACTTAAGGTGCTTGGACGCGCTTCTAACGACTGACGAGTAGCCATATTTTCACTATTATATAAGTCTGGGGTGTTGCTGAGGCTTATGCTGGTACGGCTCTGGCCCAGTTGACGACCATAGTGTGGAGTTTGTATTTCCGGATTGGCAATTTCACTAATGCTCAGGATCGTTAATTTATATTGTTTATTTAAGCCTAATACTTTTTGGCAGGCACGCTGTAATTTCTGTTCATCTATTTTCTGGTTTTGACGAATAGCCAAAGTATAAGTCAATGTTGCGCTATTGGCAGACTGGCTTTCAATCTGATAGCCGACATTACCATTGTATTGGCGCGGAGTACTTTGACAGGCAGTCAGTGCAAGCGCAAGCAAACTTAAACCCAACAATTTATAGCTCTTGTTCATCTTCAAAAAATCCGGTGTTATTATTCTACTCAGTATGCCATAAGCCCGATTTTTTAACGATCTTGAGGCAGTGTATATTCCATAAAAAAGCTTTCCAAATGTGACCATCTGGAAAGCTGATGCCATCAGAATAAAAAATAAACACTTGATTCATCTTGCCTGCATTGAAGTGAATGACAATTATTCGGTGTCCTTTCACTTTAAATAGTGTTAGGTTTCTTGAGATAACAAGAAACCTAAGTTTACTGTCTGAACAGGATTAGAGGAGGTGGGCATGCAAGTGAGTCATCCGGTCTATGATGTAGCGGTGATTGGTGGTGGTATTAATGGCGTGGGAATTGCCGTAGATGCTGCAGGTCGAGGTTTGTCGGTTTTTTTGTGTGAAAAGGATGACCTCGCCAGCCATACTTCCTCTGCCAGCAGTAAGTTGATTCATGGTGGTTTGCGTTATCTCGAATATAAAGAATTCCGTTTGGTACATGAAGCTTTGCTGGAGCGGGAAATCCTGCTAGCCAAAGCACCGCATATCATTCGTCCCTTACGTTTTATCATGCCGCATCAGCCGCATTTACGTCCCGCTTGGCTGATACGGACCGGTTTATTTATTTATGATCACTTGGGCAAGCGGAAAAAATTAGCTGCTTCCCGGCATATTCATTTTGATCCGGCCAGCAGCCCTTTAAAAGATGAAATGACGCAGGGTTTTGAATATTCGGATTGTGCTGTGGATGATGCGCGCTTGGTGGTTTTAAATGCCATGCAGGCCCATGAGCTGGGCGCCAAAATTGCCATACAAACTCGTTGTACCGCTGCTTACCGTGAAAATGGCGTGTGGAATATCCATCTGGAACATGCACAGGGTAGTTATCAGGTGCAGGCAAAAGCCCTGGTTAACGCCACTGGGCCTTGGGTGCTCCAGTTTATTGAACACAATTTACAACAGCAATCGCCACATGGTTTACGTCTTGTCCAAGGCAGTCATATTATCGTGCCTAGAATTTATGAAGGTGATAAAGCGTTCATTCTGCAAAATGATGATCACCGTATTGTATTTGCCATTCCTTATCTGGAGCAATACACCTTAATTGGTACCACAGATCATGAATATCAGGGCAACCTGGATCAGGTCAAAATCACCTCGCAGGAAGTGGACTATTTGCTGGATGTTTATAATGATCATTTTAAACATCAGCTGACGGTTGAGGATATTTTATATACCTATTCCGGTGTGCGCTCTTTGTGTGATGACGAGTCAGATAATCCATCGGCGATTACCCGAGATTACACTTTGGCGATATCGCCTACGCAGGAAAATGATGCCCCCTTGCTTTCGGTCTTTGGTGGCAAGCTCACTACCTATCGAAAACTGGCAGAATCGGCAATGGCGCATTTGGCACCGACATTCCCGGACATGAATAAATCATGGACCGAGGCGGCATGTTTGCCGGGTGCGGAAAACTTGGTTTCGGTGGAGCTGTTAATGCAGCAGCTTATGCAAGGCATTGATCAGGTTTCTTTGTCATTGGCTTCGCGCTGGGCACATGCTTATGGTTCACGGGTGTGGAATTTTTTAAAGGATATTTCAACGACAAATGAACTGGGTGAAGATTTTGGTCATGGACTGTTTGCTAGAGAGGTCGACTATCTGGTCGATCAGGAATGGGCAAGAACCAGTGAAGATATTTTATGGCGCAGAACCAAACTCGGCTTTCAATTTAGCGCTGATGAAATACAGCAATTAGATCAATATCTTTTAAAGTTGTTGCTGAAAAGATCAAGCGATACGGCTGCTTAAACCGGTCAATAAAAAAGACCGCCTGAGCGGTCTTTTGGGTGTAGCAAATTGGTGTTCTTATCTTGACTGAAGTCCCAGCTCTGGGTTGTACTTAAATTTCAACGCCGCCGAGTTCTTTACAATTTACTGGCGTATTCCATTTTACTGCAGTTCCCCAAACTACCGGGCGTACAATACGCCAAGGCCAGAAACCGAATCTCTGGCTGGCATTGTAGTTAATGACTACATTGCCACCGACTTGATGGGCACGTTCTGCAAAACGTGAATACAGCTCTTCTACGCTGCCATAAGTCCCTTTAGCCACTTTAATGCGCTTTTTGATCTGAAACTTGCTAGAGTCTGGCGTACCTTTGATTGCACAAACGTGTAAGGCAGGTTGTTCTGCAGTTTCAGGTTTGGCCATCACCAAAGTAGACAGGCCAAGCAGGCAAGCGCTAAGTGTAAGCATTTTTAACATGAATTTTCCCCTTTTATGGTTGTTGTGAAGTTATAAAGTCTTGTTATTAAACAAACAGTTGAAAAAAAGACCGCACGTGCGGCCTTTTTTCATTATCTACTGATTAAGCAGATTTTTTTACAGCTTCTAAAAGCTCGTTTTGACGTGCTTTAAGTGCAGCTGGTAAGCGCTCACCAAGCTTGTTGAACAATTCAGTGTGGCTTTCAAGTTCTTTGATCCATTGATCTTTGTCTTGAGAAGTGACAAGCTCGAATTGTTCTTTAGTGAAGTCAGAACCAGTCCAGTTCAGCTGCTCGTAAGTTGGAACGCGACCGATTGGTGTGTCAACTGCTGTTGCACGACCTTCACAACGGTCAATAATCCACTCAAGAACACGCATGTTTTGACCGAAGCCAGGCCATACGAAGTTGCCTTCAGCATCACGACGGAACCAGTTCACGTTGTAGATACCAGGCAGCTTGTTGCCGGCAGCAGCAGCTTTCTCGCCAACTTTTTCACCCATTTCTAACCAGTGAGCGAAGTAGTCAGCCATGTTGTAACCTGCGAATGGAAGCATTGCGAATGGATCGCGACGTACCACACCTTGTTGGCCTACAGCAGCGGCAGTCGTTTCAGAACCCATGGTTGCAGCTTTATATACGCCATCAACCCAGTCGAATGCTTCAGAAACTAAAGGCACTGTATCTGCACGGCGACCACCGAAGATGAACGCAGAAATTGGAACACCTGCCGGATTTTCCCAGTCAGCATCAATAGAAGGACATTGACCCGCAGCAACGGTGAAACGAGCATTTGGATGTGCTGCTTTCTCTGCGCCAGTGTGTGGTTGACCTTTCCAGTTGGTCAGGTTAGCAGGAGCTTCTTTAGTCAGACCTTCCCACCATACTTCACCGTTGTCAGTTACAGCAACGTTGGTATAGATAACATCTTTCGCTAATGTCGCCATACAGTTCGGGTTAGTCTTGGTATTGGTACCAGGCGCTACACCGAAGAAACCAGCTTCAGGGTTGATGGCATATAAGCGACCGTCTTCACCCGGTTTGATCCAGGCAATATCGTCACCTACAGTTTCAATTTTCCAGCCTTCGTAACCTGCTGGTGGAATCAACATTGCAAAGTTGGTTTTACCACAAGCTGATGGGAATGCAGCAGCGATGTAGTGTTTTTCACCTTGTGGATTGGTTACGCCAAGGATCAGCATGTGTTCAGCTAACCAGCCTTGTTGACGGCCCATAGAGGATGCAATACGTAATGCCAGGCATTTTTTACCCAACAATGCGTTACCGCCGTAACCTGAACCATAAGACCAGATTTCACGAGTTTCTGGATAATGCACGATATATTTTTCTGGGTTGCAAGGCCAAGCTACGTCTTTTTGACCTTCTTCAAGCGGAGCGCCTACAGTGTGGACACATGGTACGAATTCGCCATCAGTACCAAGTACCTCGTAAACAGCTTTACCCATACGAGCCATTTTAGCCATGCTTACTGCTACGTAAGGAGAGTCGGTTATCTCAATACCGATGTGTGCAATATGAGAACCTAAAGGACCCATAGAGAAAGGAACCACGTACATGGTACGTCCTTTCATGCAACCATCAAACAAACCGTTCAGGCGAGCGCGCATTTCAGCAGGCGCTTCCCAGTTGTTTGTCGCACCTGCGTCTTCTTGTTTTTCTGAACAGATAAATGTGCGACCTTCAACACGAGCAACGTCAGAAGGATCTGAATTTGCCAAGTAAGAACCAGGGTGTTTTTCTGGGTTAAGTGCTTGCATAGTGCCGTTAGCGATCATCAAGTCAATAAGACGTTGATATTCTTCTGCGCTACCGTCACACCATTCAATTTTTGCCGGTTTGGTTAATTTAGCAATCTCTTCCACCCATGCAATAAGCTTAGGGTTACGAACGAATTCTGGTGCGTTCACTTGGGTCATGGTGAGGCCTATCTCAAATATGTACGATTCAAATGTACAAAGTACAATCCAGGCAATGGGATACATCGCCAGGATGAAAATATAAAAAAAAAGTGGCTGTATTAAAGCATAAAATCATAAAAAAAATAAGACTAAAGAAGTAGCTGAAATAGATTGGAATATTATATATTTATTTTTTTAAATCATTAAAAACAATAAGTTAAAACATTGTTCGTTTATTAATTGATCCATTTACCAGTTTTATGAGTGTTATTTATTTAAATTATTTATTTATAAAACAATAGTTTAGTGTTGTTATTTTCGTGGTAATCGCTATTGATTTAATAAATGGTGGTAATTCGAATTTTACATAAAGATGCTTTCAATTGTCGATAATTTGGACGAAATTAGAGCAATTGCTTCAAAAAAGTAGTAAAAATGTCAGTTTCTGCCAAGCCTTTGTCCCTTATCTATAATGAAAAATCAGGATTTCATGCAGCCAATAAAGATGAAATCTATGAGCCGCTTATGACAAATTTAACGGCCTATGGTTATGAGATTCAGGCATTTGAAATTAGTGCTGAAACAGATTTTAGCAGTTTTATGGACAGAATCATCGCACGCCATCTACAGGCAGAAGAAATTGGTATTGTGGTTGCTGCGGGTGGGGATGGTACACTCAATACGGTGGCTACCAAATTGATAGGCACTGAGATTCCTATGGGTATTTTTCCCTTGGGAACCTTCAATTATGTTGCCCGCTTGTTGCATATTCCACTTGATCTTCTCAAAGCGGCCGATGTTATTGCGACAGGACAAATCCGTGCAGTTCATGTGGCGCAAATTAATGATCATATCTATTTAAACAATGCTAGCTTGGGGCTTTATCCTTTATTCATACAAAGGCGTGAGCTCTATAACCGGTGTTTTGGCCGTTTTGCTTTACATGCCTATACTTCAGCGCTAGATGTGCTGATTCGTGATCGCAAAGAACTGAAACTGGAAGTGGAAATTGACGGTAAAAAATATCCCGTCAAAACTCCGCTGATTTTTTTTGGCAATAATCAGTTGCAACTGGCAGAGATGAATTTACGCATTGCCAAATGTGCTGAATTGGGAAAGGTTGTGGGTGTGGTGGTGGCGAAAAGCGATAAACCCACCTTATTTAAAATTTTATGGCAGTTGATTCGAGGCAATCTTGATCATGCACCAGATGTGTATAGCTTTTCTGCCGACAAGGTGCAAATACATTCCAAAGCCAAAAAACTGACTCTTGCACTGGATGGTGAGATTGTGGAAATGCAGCCCCCGCTGCATATTTCCGTACGCAAGCATGCATTGAAAATAATGGTTCCTTATGATTCTACATCTATCTGATTTGCATTTTGGTACGGAAAGACCGGCCTGTATGGCTGCAATTCGTCTCTTTTGTCAGCAACATCCTTTGGAAGCTGTAGTGGTCAGTGGGGACTTAACCCAGCGCGCCCATTATAAGCAGTTTTATGATTGCAAACAGTTTGTGGAAAGTTTAAATCTACCTTATCTGGTGGTACCCGGTAATCATGATATTCCCTTGTACCATGTCTGGAACCGGATATTCAGTCCCTTTACCCGTTATAAAATTTTCTTTGGTCATATGGAAACTGTGCTGGAAACCAAGAATTTTTATCTGATTGGCGTCAACAGTATTCGGCGGCGTTATCATACTCGGGGCCATATTTCCCTGGAGCAAATTCAGCAAATTGATCAAAGGCTGATGATGGCTCCCAAGCGTAAAATCAAACTTATTGTGGCGCACCAGCCATTTTATACACCGCCAGATAATCCGCATGGGATCAAGGATTGTCCAATGCTGGGGCGTATGGCTTTGGAGTCGTGGAGTCAAAGTGGTTTAAATGGCCTGTTGCATGGTCATCTGCATCAATCAGCGGTGTATGATCTGAACCAGATTTACCATTTAGGGGTAGACCATCCGGTGCTGGATATTCATGCCGGAACTGCAACGTCTTACCGTTTGCATCGGGGCTTACCCAACAGTCTGAATCTGATTTATCCAAATGCTGATGTAGAGCATTATTATTTTAACAATCAGCAAAAAGAATTTGTGTTAAAAGAAGAAAATGCCGATTAAATGCAGAAATATCGGATTTGAATAAAAAAAATACAAAAAACAGTAAATTTTTTTTGTTTGCCCCTTGAAGCGTTTTTTTCCATCCCCACAACAGTGTCATCGAAATTATTTGATGATGACCGATGGAATAACAAAGTCATCATTACTTCACTAATAAAAGACTTAGTCTGATGGAGTTTCCAATGAGCAACATTCGTCCATTACATGATCGCGTAGTTATTCGTCGTGTTGAAGAAGAAACTAAAACAGCTGGCGGTATTTTACTTCCAGGTTCTGCTGCTGAAAAACCGGCTCAAGGTGAAATCATTGCAGTAGGTAATGGCCAGATTACTGACAATGGTGTACGCGCTTTAGACGTTAAAGTAGGCGACAAAGTATTGTTCGGTACTTATGCAGGTACGACGGTAAAAGTACAAGGCGAAGAACTTCTTATTATGAAAGAGTCTGACATTTTAGCTGTGCTTGAAGCTTAATTCTGAGCCAGAAAATTCGGACCTGATTCTTTATACAGATTATTGAAAATTAAAAACATTTGGAGTAAATCATGTCAGCTAAAGACGTAAAATTTGGTGATTCAGCTCGCAGCAAAATGATTGCAGGCGTAAACGTACTTGCAGATGCTGTAAAAGTAACTTTAGGTCCTAAGGGCCGTAATGTTGTGATCGACCGTTCTTTCGGTGCACCCCACATTACTAAAGATGGTGTAACTGTAGCGAAAGAAATTTCACTGGCAGACAAATTTGAGAACATGGGTGCTCAACTGGTTCGTGAAGTATCTTCAAAAACCAATGACATCGCAGGTGACGGTACAACAACTGCAACTGTACTTGCGCAAGCCATCTTGAATGAAGGGATCAAGTCAGTAACTGCGGGTATGAACCCAATGGACTTGAAACGCGGTATCGATCTTGCAGTTCGCGCTGTAGTTGAAAACATCAAAGCAACGGCTAAACCGGCTTCTGACACTAAAGCGATTGAACAAGTCGGTTCGATCTCTGCTAACTCTGACACCACTGTGGGTAAACTGATTGCGCAAGCCATGGAACGTGTTGGTAAAGAAGGCGTAATTACCGTTGAAGAAGGTTCAGGCTTTGAAGATGCGTTGGACGTTGTTGAAGGTATGCAGTTTGACCGTGGTTATATCAGCCCGTACTTTGCCAACAAACAAGACACTTTAACGGCTGAACTTGAAAATCCGTTCATTCTGCTTGTTGATAAAAAAATCAGCAACATCCGTGAATTGATTACTGTACTTGAAGCAGTGGCTAAAACAGGTAAACCGCTTCTTATCATCGCTGAAGATGTTGAAGGCGAAGCGTTGGCTACGCTTGTCGTAAACAACATGCGCGGCATCATTAAAGTATGTGCAGTGAAAGCGCCAGGTTTTGGTGACCGTCGTAAAGCAATGCTGCAAGATATCGCAATCTTGACTGGTGCTACTGTGATTTCTGAAGAAGTGGGTATGTCTTTAGAGCAAGCTACACTTCAAGACTTAGGTACTGCACATAAAGTCACAGTATCTAAAGAAAACACCGTGATTGTTGATGGTGCTGGCGATGCAAACCAGATTGCTGAACGTGTTCAACAAATCCGTGCGCAAATTGAAGAATCTACGTCAGAATACGACAAAGAAAAGCTTCAGGAACGCGTTGCTAAATTGGCTGGCGGTGTTGCAGTGATTAAAATTGGTGCAGCAACTGAAGTCGAAATGAAAGAGAAAAAAGACCGTGTTGACGATGCGCTTCATGCAACACGTGCTGCAGTTGAAGAAGGTGTAGTTGCGGGTGGTGGTGTTGCGCTGGTGCGTGCAGCTTCTGCGCTTAACGGTGTAACTGGTGCCAATGATGACCAAAATGTAGGTATCAACATTTTACGTCGCGCTATTGAAGCTCCACTTCGTCAAATCGTAGCGAATGCGGGTGATGAGCCATCTGTAGTCATTAATGCTGTGAAAAATGGCGAAGGGAACTTCGGTTATAATGCTGCTACTGGTGAATATGGCGATATGCTTGAAATGGGTATTCTTGACCCTGCAAAAGTAACGCGTTCTGCACTTGAACATGCTGCTTCTGTTGCTGCTTTAATGTTAACGACTGAATGCATGATCACAGATATTCCTGAAGATAAACCTGCTATGCCTGATATGGGTGGCATGGGTGGAATGGGCGGTATGATGTAATTCATATAGGTCTCAGATCATAAAAAAATCCCCGCTTAATGCGGGGATTTTTTATGGTATGAAAAAAGTCGTGAAAAATAAATTTTAAAGTTTTTGATAAAATTAAAATATTGATTAAATAGATATTTGGTTATGAGAAACAGTTATTGTTTTTATATACAAAAGTATAATTGTGTAGTTTTTTTGTTGGTTTTTTTAAAAAATGGTTTATGCTTTGATCAAATATTAATTTAATTTTTTAACATGGAAAAAATAAATAAGAGTTGTGTGCAATCTGGCTACGATAGTGCCGATTCTGTCGTGATTAAAAAAAATGAGCTTAAAAGTTTATATAAAAAGATAAGAGAGTACGAAAAAATGCTAGATATGTATAAAAAAGAGAAGCAACATTTCATGAAGCTTCTTCGTAACGGGTTATCCTAAAATTTCTTCAATCAGTGAAGTAATTAATTTTTTCTGTGAATTATTTAATCGTCTAAATTTAAAATAAAAATCCAGATCAATTGAATCGGAATCATCCTGATTTAATAACGAAGGCGCTTGATCACTATCGCCAAAACGTAGCCATTGGTTAGAAACATTTAACCATATTGCAAGAATGGCCAGTTTATCTTGATTCGGGATCGCCTTTCCTAATAACCAGTTATTAGCTGACTGGACGCTAATAGGCTGCCCATCATAACGATGATTAAATTCGTTCGATAAATAAGTTGGACTAATCGGGTGCTTTGCTTCCGTCAAAGCCTTAGTTAGTCGTTCAGCAAAGAGCTTTTTTTGTTGTTGATTACTCATAATTTAAAAACAAACCTCAAAGATATAAGTATTTTATACTTTTTATAAGATTAATAGTTGACTTAATCGTACTTTTTTTTAATTCAAAAAAGTAAATTAATATCAATATCTAAAAAGCTCTTGATTTTTTAATTTGTATCTAAAAATTTCTTTTGATGTCTGATTCGTGAAGATTAATTTTAAAAAATTATAAATAAATTGATTAATGTGTTTTTCATTAGATCTCAGGTTTAGGATTTAATGTGTTTCTAAAGTTGATAAAGATGAGAATGGTTTTTATATCAAGTATTAATTTAAGTTTTTCATTATATGATATTTTGTTTAAATAATTAATTTATATAATAATTTTTTTTAATTTTAAATTTTTATATGAATATAAATCAAATATTGATTGATAAAGATGTTTCTTTTTGTATATGATTGGCTGGTAACCAAGGTGAGGGTTAGTTCTGAAGTGTCGAAAGCTTTAAATAACCATACTTTAATTAGAAGTTTTGCTGGTTTACAGCATCCTAGGGTAGACCAGTTTTTTTATAAAAATGGAGATATATATGAATTTGCAAAATACATTTAAACTGTCGGCTGTAGCGCTTGCAGTAAGTTTGTCAGCAGCTGCATATGCTGATACTACTGTAACTGACATTGATAGTGTAAATATTGTTGTAGATAATAATGATGGAAGTGTGGGTTCTTTTAATGTGATTAAAGGGGTTACAAATCCTACTACTCTAATCACATCTGATGTAAATGCTTCAGGTGGTACAGTCATCAATACTAATACTGCAATTAATGGTAATTTCAATGTTAATGGTGGTACATCAACGATTCTTACTGCTGCTCCTGTAACAACAGGTGCAGACTTGGTTATTCCTACAGTTAATGCTGCTTTCGCAAATACCACGCAACCATTCAGTCAAAATCGTGACGATACACAAGATCAGACACGTTCGGTTGATTCACAAATTATTGACCAAAATAAATTCCAGTTAAATACTTCAGTACAGACTGGTCAACAATCTTGGACAACTTCACAAACCGCATCAGCACAATATGATGCAAATGGTGTAATTATTCCAGGAAGTTTAACTGGTCCAGTTTTAGGTGCTACAGTTGATAATGGTTTTACTGCATCCTCTGTTAATCAAATTCAAGATTTAGTTTTAGGTCGTAATAACGCTACAGAAGATTATCAATTATCTATCAGCAAAACAGATAATGGCGTGACAAATTCAACTACTGTAAATGCTTCTGGTATTTCAACAGGTCAAATTACACTTGCTGGTCAAGATTTGGCAACGACTCTTGCTACTGAAGCAGCAACTCGTTCAGCAGCAGATACTCAATTACAAGCAAATATTGATACTGAAGCAGCAACTCGTTCAGCAGCAGATACTCAATTACAAGCAAATATTGATACTGAAGCAGCTACTCGT
>NZ_JBIQOC010000007.1:0-62281 GCF_044130295.1 Acinetobacter uliginosus
CTCTGGAAAAACTGTGAAAAGCACCTAAATACGAGCCTTCAGTTCATTAATTTAGCCTTTTTAAGGCTACTTTTGCATAGAAAATATTCTGGATAGGTTCTAAGATCAATGGGGGGGTCTGATGGAGCTTTTGATTGATCGAAAGCTTGCGAGGAAGCTGAGATCAATTGATTTTTCCAGTCAATAATTTGGTTTTGATGAACATCAAACTCAGAACTCAATTCAGCAAGTGTTTTTTCTGCTTTGATCGCAGCAAGTGCTACCTTAGCTTTAAAATCATTTGAATGATTTCTTCTTGGTCTACGTGCCATAAAATACTCCATATATTGATGTTTATAACATCATTTGAGGAGCAGAATATCACTTATAGGAGTTGTTCAAATTTCCGGATCCATCTCTCAAAAAGCCATTCACATTAAAGCATTTTTAACGGATTGTTTTGCATTACAGCAGCAGTACCCATTGCTCATTCCTGCGTTTAGTACATATAAACCGATTGAGCATTTAGCAAGACTTGCTGCACAAATACGCTTGCGATCAGGTAAAGTCGGTCCGCAAACAAAACTTATTCCTTCACGTATTTATATTGCCTTAATTAATGCTTTAGCAGATTTATTAAACGAGTTTAATCAAAATGCGCCTGCTTTGCTGAAATGGTTTCAACGGATTCAGCAAGATGTAAATTTTGCCCTGATGCCTGTTGAGTTTAGACGTGCTAAACGAGCGATAAGTTTCAACGATGCACGTGATTTGCTGGGGTTAACTCAGATTTTTGAGAATCATCAGATTCAAAAACATGCCAACCTCACCCGTTATATGACGCTGATTCAAGGTATGGCTAAGCTTTGGATTCATCTCTTTACAGGGATGCGAGATAATGAAGTGAATCAGCTGTCTTCTGATTGCTATCAAACTATTCAAAGTAACGAGCATCTTGTGCATGTCATTATGGGCTATACATCAAAATTACACGGGGGTGGCAACAAGTCTACGTATTGGATTACGTTTGAAGATATTCAAGTAGGCGTACATGCAGCACAAAGCATTGGTGAAATCTACGCTCTGCTCAACCCACATTATGATATGTCTAATCCTGCTGAATACCCATTATTCCCAACGCTAAACTCGCAAAAGCATCGAAATAAAAATAACCGCAATATTGAGCATGAAACGGATTTTATCTCTAATTTTGAGGGTGCTCCGACTCGAACACAGTCTAATTTTAATCAGTATTTAAGCCGTATTTCTGTCTTGCTTGGAGATGGGTTGAAAATCACAGAAAGTGATATCGCCGAGCTTGAAACTTTTGATGGTTTCCGCAATTGGCGAGAAGAAAAAGACTGCCAAGTTGGTGAGTACTGGAATATCTGTACCCATCAATTTAGACGTTCGCTTGCAGTTTATGGCGCTCGTTCAGGCATGATCGGACTTGGCGCTTTGTCAGTCCAATTTAAGCATCTAACAGAGTCTATGACGTTGTATTACCGTAATAATGCGGTATTTGCACCAAATATTTTAGTGAGTGACAGTCAAAAAGAGTTTATTCAAGAACTGGAATATCAGCGCTTGGTGCATTCTTATGCTCAGTTTGAAGATGGTGTAATTAATAGTGCTAGCCGTTTACTTGGTGGGGCAGGAACCTATTTGCAGCTACAAAAAGACCGCGAGCAATTACTCACAGTATTTCCAAACCGTGATGAAGCGATTAAGCGCATGAAAAAAGGGGAAATTGCTTACAAACCGAGTCTTTTGGGTGCTTGTACTAATCCTGATTCTTGCGAAAAAATTTCATTTACTGCGATTACCAGTTGTTTGAGTTGTGCCCATGCTGTGTTTGATGCTGAGAGTGTTGAAAAAATGCAAAAAGCGGTTCAGCGACTACAACGGCAGCGAGATATGCAAGTACAGAACAGTCTGCTATACGGGCAAATGGACAGTGAGATTTTGGCTTTAAACAAAATGATTCAAAAAATTAAAACGATTAATATTGAGGTGTAAAATATGAGTGCACTTAATGATTATTACGCTGCTTTAGAGCGATTAAAAGCCAACAAACCAGAGGTTCTACCCAAAGGCTCTGCCATTAATAACGATACGGTTGCAATGGAGGCTGGACGTAAACGAGGCTCGATTAAAAAGAGCCGTCATGCTGCATTAATTGAGGCAATTGAGCAAGCTGCACAGGCAGCAGGGCAAAATGTTCTTTCGCCTGCACAACGGATTGAGCAAGCGAAAACTAAGACCAAGGCGGTAAAAAGTGATTATGAGCAGCTGAAAGAAGATTATGAAAAGCTTTTGGAAAAGTGTAATTCTTTATTGCTAGAAAATTTTGAGTTGAGGCAAAGTACTCGGACTATTTGATTGATATAGCCACTCAGTTTATGAACTTAGTGGCTTTTTAATAAACGGAGTAAAAAATATGCCGTTAAAATTATTCCCACGGTCTTAAGTCTACTATTTTGATGATGCTTGCAGATTCTTTATTGACTAAAACTACCATATCTATTGCATTGGCTTTTAAGGGTAGCCACGCATCTGCTTTTGGATATTTGGCTAAAGTTTTTTCAACGTCTGTTTTGGGGTTGTATTGTTCTAATTCTTTAAGCGGCACTGCACGTTGTTGGATTCGGTTTTTTGCTTGAGTCAGTTCTACATAGCGTTCTGGACGCTGTGAAATTGAAATACCGCTAAATACTTCTGCAAACATTTCATCATTGCGTTGTTGTGTGTCTTTAGCAAATTCAGTGGCAACATATTGCGGTTTAAACCATGAAGGTTGTTGAAATTGTGGCTGTGCATGCTGAATATTAGTATCAACTAATTCATTTTTTCTAACCAATTCAAAACGATCTACATTATAAACCAACCATGCAGGACGACCTTGTTCAATACTAAACACCCCATAACATAAAGCCGCGATTTGAATGAGAATAATGACACTAAGATCAAATTTTAGTGTTTTTTTGCCTTCTTTATAAACTAATAAACCTAGTAATGGTCCTAAAATTACGTCGATAACCAACAGCATTAAAAAGATATGCGTTACGCCAACAGCTGTGGCAAGTGGCGATGGATACCAAATAAAAAACACCAATCCAATCACCAATAAAGCGACTAAAAATGAGAGCAATAAATGGCTGAGGAAAAAATTTAGGCGTTTGGACATATTTGAGAAAACTACGTTTTTTTGATTGATAAAATAATTATATTCATTTTTATTTTTTCCAAAGAGAAACCGTACTTTCCGAAGAAAGCACGGTTTTTATAGACTAAAACTAAATTATTTTTTTACTCGGCAGTTAGATGGTACATATTTATAATCTTTAGCATCAGCTACAGCACAACCCCAAACAATTGGTTGACCTGGTAAAACTGCAGCAGTTGGTAATGCACCATTGGCAATAGTGCCGCTACCTGGTTGTAGATAAACCTTATCACCAGTCATGGCACCTGCAACTTGACCAGCATAAGTAATCGTGATTAAGCCTGCGCCTACTGCTGGAGCTGCAACATCTGCAACTGCAGCAATTTCAATTTTTGCTACATTTTCTGTTGCCGTAAACTCAAAGCCATAAGAGCCATCTGCTGCTGCGCCAGTACCTGCATAAGCTGCAACAGCACCAGAACTGCGTGAAGACAATGTTTCAGCAACTGCTGTCTTGGCAGCAGCAGCCAAAGATAAACCTTCAGTTACTTTTGCACGAATAGTGTAGCTTTGATAAGCAGGAATCGCAATTGCAGCCAAAATACCAATAATAGCGACAACAATCATCAACTCGATACAATCCATAAGTAAGTCAATATGGACATAAATTAAACCATTGAATTATCTTGTTTTACTTCTTAATTCATTTTGTCCATATGGACATGCTTTTTAATGGACAAATTTTTGAGTTTTGTCCATATTCGAAAATGGCTTTTACTTAGTGCGATAGGATGAATTTTATAAAAGCGGACTGGTCATGAGCTATTTTAAAATTTTAATAAGTTAAAACCGAATAAAAAAATCCAGACTCATTTATAAGCCAACTTCTGTATTTCTTCTTTATGCTGAAGAATCACACGTCTTGTATTATGCAGAACAATACGCCGAGTCGCTTCGTCATCACAAAATTGTATAAACACAACTTTTACAGTTGGACGAGGTATTTGTTCGGTTATTTTGAAGTCTTTAAGCCGTTTCATTCTATCATTTCCTCATATATGAACATTTAGCATAGAACAGCACTTTCAATTTCAAATTGCTTTCCTCCCCACACAGGGACTAAACTAATATAGTTGTCTGCTTATTTAGCTGCTAATAATTTAGCTTTTTCTGCTACAAGCAACTTTCATTTTACATATTATAAAACCAACAAAACTGACAATTTCTGTCACTTAATTACATATATTTACTTTGTGAATTTTTAAGATTTTTAATCCATTAAACAATGTATTGATTTCATGCATAATAATTGGATAATATTCTTTGGCACACTTTGTGCAAACTATAAATTAGCTTACAAAGCTTATAAATAAATTAACAAAACATTTGTGGAGAATGTTATGAATGCTCAAAAAGGCTTTACATTGATCGAGCTGATGATAGTTGTCGCTATTATCGGTATTTTAGCTGCAATTGCGATTCCTGCTTATCAGGATTATACTGCACGCTCTCAAGTTTCAGGTTCTTTAGCTGAAATTTCACCAATTAAAACTAATATTGAAGAAAAGCTTTCTCAAGGCCTTACAACTGCAGAAGCTACAGCCTTATCAGGGAACACTGCAGCAAAATTACAAGCTTTAGGTTTACCAGGTGCTTCAACTGCTCGTTGTAGCGCTTTTGAAGCAACTATTTTAGCAACAGGTTCAGCTTCTATTACTTGTACAATAGCGGGCACCACTCAGGTTAACGGCCTGAAAATTCAATGGAAACGCTCTGCCGATTCAAATGCAGGCACTGCTGGAACTTGGGTTTGCAATACATCTGTAGTTACAAAATTGGCTCCAAAAACATGTACAGCCGGTGCAACAATTTCTGAAGCTTCATAAAAAATATTTTTTATTTTATTACATTAAAAACGCATCTTTAGAGATGCGTTTTTTATTTTAACTCAAAATTATCCAACAGCAGTGAATTCACTTTTTCCAGCAATTTTTCATAATCTTCCTTTAACTGCTCATAATCACTTTTAACTACTTTTATCTTGTTTTTTGCTTGTTCAAGCTGCTGAGCAGGCGAAAAAACATTTTGCCTTACCTCTTGAGCAATTAATTCAATTGCAGGGATTAAAGCAACAAGTGATAGCTTTTCTTTATTTATTTTTTAATAGTTCGGCATTATCAGAAAGATTACCTACAACCTCCCTCTTTTGGAGAATATGGGTATCAATTATTTTATAAATGTATGATAATTCTGCTATTTTAAAGTCATTCTTGAATCTATAAGTTTATTAGGAGAATAAAAGTGTCAGATATTAAATCATTACAATTAAAAATGCTTACCACCTATACAGGTGATGAAATTAATAGACTAATTGACAGTATAACGACATATAATGCAAAAGAATCTAAGGAACTTCAACAACAGTATCAAAGTTTAGAACATGAATCCTCACTCAGCGAGGATGACAAATGGTCTATACAAGAAGGCCTAATTGATCAAAACACAGAGCTTAAAGAAGTAGAAGAACTTGCATATGAGCTAGCAATTATTGCACTTTACAAAAAAATAGAAATTACAACTAAACGCGCGATCAAGATTATCTATCCCGATATTGATCAAAAAAAACTGTTTTATTTTAAAGAACTGAAAAAAAAATTAAAAAACAAACATATCGAGATAGAAGCCTTTACCAATTATCAGGCAATGAATGAGCTTAGATGTTTAAATAATAGTATCAAACATTCTCATACTGTAGATGACAAACTAGCTAATTATGCAGGCTGGGAAAAAAATAAACAGCTCTCAGGTTTAAAGGCCGCTTTTATCAGACTAAATCCACTCTGCCAACAGTATTTAGATGAAATACTTAATACTTTTCATAAAAAATATCAAGAATTATCTGATAATGCTGGCGACTGATTGTTATTGTCGGGCCAGTATTAAGTGTACAAATTAAATTCTGCTAACCCTAAAAGCCTAATCCTCTACTTGATTAGGCTTTTGAACTTTATGTTGCTCAGTATACATACCATTACGAATCAATTTTCTGCCTTAACTCAAAATTTTCTAACAGCAGAGAACTGCACTTTTCCAGCAGTTTTTCATAGTCGTCCCTTAACTGCTCAAAATCAGTTTTCACCGCCTTGGTCTTGCTTTTAGCTTTTTCAACCTGTTGTGTAGGCGAAAGAGCATTTTGTCCTGCTTCTTGCGCAGCCAGCTCAATCGCCTCTACCAGTGCGGCATAACGGCTCTTCTTAATCGAACCCCGTTTACGTCCAGCTTCAAGCGCCACGGTGTCATTATTAATGGCAGAGCCTTTGGCTAAAATGGTTGGTTTATTGGCTTTTAAGCGCTCTAAAGCGGCATAATATTCATTGAGTACACTCATATTTTAAACCTCAATATTGATCGTTTTAATTTTATGAATAGTCTTGTTTAAAGCCATAATATCGCTATCCATTTGTCCGTACAGTAAACTGCCTTGCACTTGTGTATCTCTTACTCGCTGTATACGCTGAACCGCTTTTTGCATTTTCTCAGCACTGCCAGTATCAAAAACTGCATGAGCACAACCTAGACAACTCGTAATCGCAGTAAAAGAAATTTTTTCGCAAGAATCAGGATTAGTACAAGCACCAAAGAGGCTAGGTTTATAGGCAATTTCCCCTTTTTTCATGCGCTTAATCGTTTCCTCACGGTTTGGAAATACTGTCAGTAATTGCTCACGGTCTTTTTGCAGCTGCAAATAGGTTCCTGCCCCACCGAGCAACCGACTAGAACTATTAATTACACTGTCCTCGAACTGGGCATAAGAATGTACCAAACGCTGATATTCTAGTTCTTGAATAAATTCTTTCTGGCTATCACTGGCTAAAATGTTTGGAGCAAACACCGCATTATCTCGATAATACAAAGTCATCGCTTCGGTTAAATGTTTATATTGAACCGACATGGCCCCAAGTCCGATAATGCCTGAACGTGCACCATATACTGCGAGTGAACGCCTGAACTGATGGGTACAAATATTCCAGTATTCACCAATTTGACAGTCTTTCTCTTCACGCCAGTTACGAAAACCATCGAATGCTTCTAGCTCTGCTATATCAGCTTCACAGATGCGTAACTCATCGCCAAGTAATGCCGAAATATGGTTCAAATACTCGTTAAAATTGGACTGTGTTCGGGTCGGTGCGCCTGAAAAATTGGAAATAAAATCGGTTTCATTTTCAATATTTCGGTTCTTTTTATGTCGATGTTTCTGCGAGTATAGGGTTGGAAATAATGGGTATTCAGCAGGATTAGACATATCATAATGTGGGTTGAGCAGGGCGTAGATTTCACCAATGCTTTGTGCTGCACGCACCCCAAACTGGATATCTTCAAAAGTGATCCAATACGTGGACTTGTTTCCACCACCATGTAATTTAGAGGTATAGCCCATAATGACGTGCACAAGATGCTCATTACTTTGAATAGTTCGATAGCAGTCATAAGACAGCTGACTCACCTCTTCATCTCTCATACCAGAGAACAAATGAATCCAAAGTTTTGCCATACCTTGAATGGCTGTCATATAGAGAGTAAGGTTTGCATGTTTTTGAATATTATTACGTTCAAAAAGTGCTGTTAGACCAAACAAATCACGAGCATCAACAAAACTGATCGGATGTAGAGTACGCTTTCGCTTGAATTCAGTCGGCATCAGTGCAAAAGTTGGATCCTGCTGCTTGCGCTGAAACCATTTCAGAAGTGCAGGGGCATACTGATTAAATTCTTTCAGTTTTTCTGCCAAGCTATTGATTAAGTTTATGTAAATACGTGAAGGAATGAGCTTGGTTTGTGGACCAACTTTGTTGGATTGTAAGTGTAATTGAGCAGCGAACTTTGCCAAATGCTCAATCGGTTTATATGTACTAAATGCTGGTATGAGTGATGGATATTGCTGTTGCAATGCAACACAATCAGTTAAAAATGCTTTAATATGGATTGCTTTTTGATAACCCACATTAACATAAGCATCTTGGACTTTTTGTCTGTAAGCAGCATCACTAAATAATTGCTGCAAGGTGCAACCATTTCGGTATGCAATTGCAGCAAACTGGCGCAAAACAGTATGCCGCTGTTCAATACTTTTAATAATCGACTTGCCAGATTTTATATAAAGTAAAGCAAAGATAATTTTTTTCATTTCTATGCGAATTTGACAAAATAGAAAATCATCTTCACGCGCATTTTCAAGCCACGTATTAAAATTCAAACGGCAAATACAATTCGGTAAATACGGTGACAGGTCCCAAACCTTATCTGAGTAAATGGACAGAATTCCACCATTTTTCATTCGAGACAATACAAAAGATGCTGGAACAGTCAGCTGATTATTCTGTAAGTTGTACTCATCAGGTAAAAAGCGTTCAGAAATACCCAGTGAATACAAATATGAATTAAATGAACTCATGATATCCACCCCAAATCAATTAAAAGCTCAAAATGATTCAGCCAATACGCGTCTAAATCGCCACTTTCAACTTCTTCCTGAATCGACAAAATACGATCTCTTAAAGTTTCATAAGGGTTTGACAACTCAGTCAGTACTTCATCAATACGATGTAGAACAACACCGAACTGCGACTCCCATTTGATCAAATCCGTTGCTTTTTGTTTGACATAGCCGAGTAAACTTTTTAGTGACAAAAGCTTACGTATATCTTCTTCATCAGCGTGGACTGCATAGTGTTGACAGAACAGGCAATTCTCAAATTGTTGGCAGTTTGGGGTTGGAGCTTGTGCGGTAAAACCAATAGCTTTTTCAGGCTGTGGAGCTGCTGTAATACATGCACCTACAGGTAAGATCTGAGCATCAACAGTTTCATCTAAAGTTCGCACAGCAATACGTTCAACAGTTCGAGTTTTTTCTACGGCAACGTCCCGCAACTCATGAAAGAATTGCGAAATTTGCTGACTCGCATCTTTAAATGAAGTTCGACTGTAGTTTTTCTTCGCAGTATCGAGTGAGTGTCCCATTTTTTCAGCTTCGAGCAATAAATCTCCATCGCTGAGCTGTACATATTGACTACTGACATGCTTACGCCACTGTTGCGGTGTAATCCAAACCATTTTGGGGAAAATGCGCTGAAAAAACTTTTTTATTAATTGTAATCTGCCGTAGCTAACAGGTCCCAACTGTTGAATTTCGTTACGTAACGGAAAGATGAAATCACATGGTTCATCTTGGATATACCAAGCCCGAAGTTCTAAAATTTTTCTAAAAATTGGCTCAAATTTCACCCCAAATTCAGGGTGTACCGTCTTTCCACCTGCGCGGCTTTTTGTACCTGAAAAACGACGTCCTTGTGTTGATGGCAAGATTTCCATTGTATCGAATTGCAACTGCTGTGCTGTATCTAGATTGGCTCCAGTTTTTGCGATAAATAACAGCATGCCGATGCAAAGACCATAGGAAGCAAGTCGCTCTCGCTCCATGTGTCGTTTGTCTTTATTACGTTCCTCAAGGTTACGAATGGCTTGATTGCGATTCTCACGTAAACGCTTTCGATATTCACTATCTTCTTCTAATTCAAAATCAGCCAACATCTTTGACAATGTCGGAATCGAGCTATATTTGGCTAAATAACTCTGTATATCAAACTGGATATGCTGTTTTTCAGTTTGATGATGAAAGCCCGAGTAAAAATAGAAGTCTTCTTCATTCACAGATTGAAAATGTGCGGGAAAGTTTCCTTCTTGAACAACGATACGGTGGATTTCAAGAAATACATTAAGCAAAGTAGCATAAGTCTTCTGATGATCTTCCTCCGCAATCGGTAATATAGGAACATCATAACGCTGAGACTGTACTTGCATCGCTTGACTAACAATATCAATTTCGTGACAGTCAAATACATATGCTATTAATTTGGCTACATTACGCTGATACTGCTTTGCTGTATGTGCAGCCAAACTTTCCTCTTCTGTATCCGTAAGCAAAGTGCGATCAACTAAATATTTGCTATAACGACGATACGCATCGATCACACTGTCTTTATTCGATAAGTCAAAATTTTTGTTTTGACTATCAATCCAGTCTAAAAAAGTTTTGCTTGTATAATAAAACAATCCTTTTGATAGATCGGATCCGCTCATTTGCAGTAAATAGTCAGTTAAACACTGCAAAAAATAACGTCTTTTTTCATCAAACGATGCAGAAATTTCATTTTCAGATACAGTTTCATACAATTCTCTTTTACGAAAAAAGAGAGTTCCGATATCTAAAGTTTTAAAACTAAATGCAGCGGTTTTATCTTTACAAGCAAGAACAAGTCGTTCATGTTCTATAATCTGTCTATTGCTATCTGCAATATGCAAAAAAAGCTGAGAGCGTCTAAAATTCATGACAATTCTCCTGCTGAATTGACAGAAGACATCACATACTGCATCAAGTTTGACTCATACTCATGCTGAATTTTACTACGCCATTGCAATCGTGATTTATAGTTCAAGTACTGTAAAGTGGTTCTGATGTTGCAATGGCCCATGCGTGCTTGCACATATTCGACAGCTATCATAGCCGAATGTCCTTCGGGCAGATGCTGTAACTTGCTTTCCAGTAAATTCATACCAAAGCTGGCACGTAAATCATGAAATTTAAAGCTTTGAAATTGTGGATCAATCAAGCGGATTTCTGGTAATAGCACGACTTTTAAGTAACTGCGCACCGCTTCGCCTTCATAGAGTTTAAGTTTAGTTCCAAATGAGTCAGAGGCTTTAATCTTCTCTGTTAGTTCTTGCTGTTCTGCTTTGCTTGTGTAGAAAGGCGTACCAAGCTTGGTGAGAAATACATAATTTTTATCTGAATCCCCATAATTGGACTTCTGTCTACGCTGACGTGCTTGCTCACTATTAATATAGATTTTAAGATCTTGTACTAACCAACCTGGAATTAATAAAGTCATCGGCTTTTGAAATTTAGTATCAATACCTGTACCCGATCCAACTGACAGATGGATAAAGCTATGACTATCAACTTTCTTATCCGGCAAATGACAGATTCTTAAAGTACAAATAGTTTGCAAACGTGCGCCAGTGAATAATGCAAGATAGAACATCAACTGATATTCACGTGATGACTTCAGCAATGCTTTTAATATGATTATTTGTTCTTCAACGGTCAGTGGACTTAACTCTCCACCATCTACAATCACTTCAGAATTATGAGCTTTAGCAGGCACATGAATCGCAAGATCATGCGACTTGATTGCCATTTTTCTACGTGCACCAAATTCATTATCGACGGCAATATATTTGTAAACATCTTGGAAAGGAAGCCCGTAACGTTGGTGATCGATCAAATCTTCTGTAACAAGAAATCGATAAAAATTCACAACAGCATTAATTCGATTACGTGCTGAGCTAGCGGAAATTAGACCTGCATTCGCTTGCTCAATCAGACGAGTACGATATTTAAAAATCGCATTCAACTGTTTCAGTTTATGGAATTTCAAACAATCTAGCTGTTCATCTTCCAAAAAGCGCTGAAAATCAACAAGCTGATTCGCAATAGATGCAAAAGTTTTAAAATCGTACTGTATTCTTTGCTCAAGTTTTTTCAGCAAATACAGATTAAAAACTTCTGATGGACTTCCATCTCCCTGAATAATCACGGGAAATTCGAGGTAAGCATTACCATATTCTTTGAACTCTGTATCACTTAAACAACGGGTTGCCTTAACCAACGTCAATAACTGAAATTTTTTGATGCTCACAACTTTTGCTTTTGATTGGTAGCGTGACTGACCATTTTTAAATTTAGTGCTCATGTGAGCCTCCTATTTATTAAAAACAGGCAAAAAGCGACCTTGAGGTAGGATTGACAAAAATGCCCCTATCCATCAAAATTGAAGTGTCTAGATGCCAATCAAGACATTCATAAAAGCTCATGTCGTAACCATGGGCTTTTATACTTTTTGCCGAATGAAAATATTTACTTTTTAAATTTAGCCCACAGCATCTATCTATTTTGTAGCATTTTTTGATCTATACTTGATAAATCATTCAAATAGCCTTGGGTTTTAAGTTCTCTCATAATCAGTACTGATGACTGCGCATCAAGACTTCTTAAATGATCTGAACAATATCGTTTATAAGCCTCACGAATTTCAGGATTCGGTAGCCGTACCAAGAATGGCTTTCCTTTCATATCGTTTATCCTTGCGTATTAGTTCATGACAATCTCGAGCGTGTTACACTATGTAAGTATCGCTAACAAATTAATATTAATCGTTTGATTAACTTAAATCAATAGGATTTATTCGAATGAATAAGATTTTTTTAACAGAAGAACGTAATAGATTGAATTTAAAAGCAAAAGATGTAGCAGAATTTGTTGGTGTAGCAATTCCCACCCAGTCTAATTATGAAACTGGCAAACGTTCCCCAGATGCAGAGTATCTTGCTAAACTTACGGATTTAGGCTTTGATATTAATTACGTTTTAACTGGAAAAAGAGAGTCTTTAAGTCTGACAACACAAGAAAAAATGCTGATTGAATTATTTCGACAAGCATCAGAAACTGTACAAAGACATATCTTGGCAGGGTTATTAACTCAAAATACAGCAGAATCACTTAGGGGTAATGTTGTAACGGTTGGTAATGACAATGATGGGAATATTGCAGGAAAAAATATTAATTTAAAGTAAATAATTAGGATTTTTATGGCAAATAATTTTGTTTCTGTCGGTCATTCAAATACAGGCAATGTGTGTGGCGGTGATCTAACAATTAATCACTCATTGCCATGTAAAAATGGTGATGGAATGCTTTCTTATGAAGACTATCAGAGATTTCCTTATTGTAATCAATGTATCTCATCGTTTCGTAATGAGACATATTTTCGCTATCAAAAACATGCTATCGCAATTTGCTTGATAATCTGTGTCTTAATAATCAGTGGATTCTATTTCTTTACGGGAAGATTACCAAATTTTATGGGACTCATATTTCAAGAAAATCCTTTTATTACCTCGCTTATTCCCTTTCTATCAACATTAACGTTATGCTGCTTAATTTTGTTAGTAGGCAGAATCTATGCTCATGTTTTAGCAAAAAAATATATTAATCAAAATTTAAGCTATCACTAGCATAAAACTTTGCCCACTCTAATTTATTTCTAAATTTATCAATAAATTATGGACTACTTAGTTCCCTGATTTACGAATCTTCGCTGTATTCAAATAAATCCTGCATATTACAATTAAAATATTTACACAAGGTATCAGCAACCGAAAGCTCAATTCGTATTGCACGATCATAGTAAAGACTCGTTAGCGTATTGCGATTAATACCAGTTGCTTGAGCTACCTCACTTAGCTTTAAAATTTTTCGCTCACCCATCAAAGTTGACAGCCTACATCTAATCATAACAACCTTTAAAATAAAAATTTAACCTACTACAGGTTAAATTAACTTGATAATTGTGTTTTACAGTGATATTTTAACCTACAGAAGGTTATATTGTTCTATTAAAAACAAATTAACCTTTCTAAATTTCATTATATAGTTTTTTAAGGAAGTTCAGCTATGAATAACTACTTTTCCCCAAAATTCTCTGTTTCAGAAGAAGCCCGCTCGACTGCTGTTGCACTAATCAAAGAGTTTAATATTGACCGTACATTTGATTTAGCTTTATTTCTGAATGTTAACCCCAACTTAAATGACCAAGATGCAACTTTAGCCTGGGTTAATTATTTTGAAAAAAATCAACATGATCTCAGTGACTTCAATCATGTTAGACGCCACTTCATGAAAAATTTTCCTAAAATTATGTTTGCAAACTTTGCGGAATAAAACAAACAAAGGGGAGATAGCTAGTATCTCCCCCAATAAAAATTGAAATTAAGCAATATATAGTTTTTGGATAGATATCAACATTATAAGTCCAATGGTTAAAAAATTATGACTTTTTAACTTTTGATGCGTTGTAATATGGCATAACTTGTGGAATCGTCTTTTGAATACTTTCAATTCCCTTATGGGCAGCTTTATACAACAAAGCCATCTGCATCACAGCTTCGCTCTCATCGCTTCAACAAAATTAAGAACAGAAATCAAGCCACTCATCGTTTCAATTTGATGAACTGGGATACCGCTAGTGACTCGATTTTCAGAAGTTAAAAAAATCTTCATCACCGCCTGATCACCACCTGTCAAAGCATGCAAAGCCTGATATAGACGAATCAGCAACAGTGCTAATTTACCCTGTTTAGAATTTGGATCTAATTCAGGTTGGTTTTGTAATTGAGTGATTGCCTCGTCATCCATATCAACACTATTGCGAGCTGAAACTGACTAAGACAGAGCTGTTTAGCAGCCCTAAGTACTGATTTTCCCAACACAACTTCTGGTAAAGCTTGCTGTTCCAATAACGTCATAGCATCACCTCAAGCTCTATATTTTTATCGATCAAGCCCTAAATCTAACAATATCATACAAGCTTAATGCTTAAAGCCCTTCAATACCGTAGCGTAACACCAACAATCTCAATGAGATTCAAAGTAAATTATAAATACCCTAAACTTGATTATTTTCTTGAACTTCGCTTGTTTATCTTTTCTATGTAAGTCTCACATTGAGAAAGCAAACCAAGATTATATTTTAAAGCTGTATCCTCTCTAGCTGTTACATACTCAATACTTTGAATTTCACGCTGCTGAGCAAAAACCTGAATCGCAGGATGTAACTGTTCTGAGCAACTCGCATCGTTGCTAAAGTATTTTAACGTCTTGGTTTTGGCAAAATATATTGCAGCAAACAATCGCCCATCTTTAAAAACAATCGCTGATGAAGCATCTAAACTGGTTCTAGACCTACCTTCATAATACAGAGCCTCATCTGTTTTCAGTAAATACGGGGCTGAATAATGCTCAAAATGAGATTGAAATTTTAGATAATCATGCTTTAACAATGTTTGAAGTTCTGTTTGGATTTTTGGATTCAAAGCAATTTGAGGAATTGATGAAATATCTGAATATTGAATTAGGTCTAGTTTTTGAGCATGAGTAAAAACGGAGAGTGAAAAAAGTAGAAAAAGATGATATTTATTCTTCATATCAAATTTATTATTTTTATGTCCATATTGACTTACTTATGGATTGTTCATTTTATATGGACACTTATGGAGTATCGATCAGCGTAAAGCCTTTTTGAGCGTTCATAAACATTCTCCACAAATGTTGTTAATTTAATTATAAGCTTTGTAAGCTATTTTATACTTAGCACTAAACGTGCCAACTAACGTGCCAACTTTTATTATAGACAATTTACACAGAAAAACAGCACCTTACACATAAAAAATTTAAGACTTTTAATTCTGCTGTATATTTTTGTTAAAAAGTGGCAAGTTTTGTCAGGTTGAATTTTATACTTTGGACAAATATTGTCATTGTGTGATGCGTATCACATATATTCGATTGTTCTTTTTTAGGTGTTGTGATGTCGTTCTTTATGTTGAAGTCTATCGCTTGAAATTTTCTGGGTATAGTAGGGTGCTATTTCTACCATCGTTAGTGCATCTCAATCTCACTCTTTACTGAGTTTATGACACGTTGTTTCAGTTGCTTCAATTTGCGCGATTGAGTCGCGTAACCGTTTTGCATTGGCAGGACTTTTGAGTAGGTACGCTGTTTCTTTAAAGGCATTACAATCATCTAGAGTTATTATCACCACGGCTTGTTTATCTTCTCTATTAATAAGTACAGGTGTATGATCGTCTATAACGTAATCGAGTATATCCACTAAATTGTCTTGCAGCTCAGCACATGTAATCACTTTCATTTGCTCCTTAAAAATTTTCTTTATCTAAAAGCTGGGCAGCCTGTTTTAATCGGGTAGGGACCTTATTTTGAGTTTGACATACTTCAACAAATTGCTCGAACTGAGCATGACTTAACTGAATATGAGAGTGTTCTTGTAAAACTTGTGGTGCGTGATTTTTGAATAAAATAAAAAACTCGGTGAGTGTAGCGTAACCCAGAGTAGCGGCAGTTCGTTCTGCCAATTGCTTTGTTTCAGCATCTAGATGTATTTCTATAAACTCGTTGTTGGTCATAATTCATCTCCTTTTGAGCATAAAATTTTTTATATTTTGTATGACGCATAACAAACATAAAATTTTAAGGTCGGTATGAATACAAAAAATATTTTGGTGACTGCTCATTTTTAATTAGGCGGACTAAAACACGTTTTTAACACTTTACGCATTTTTGAGGATATGGACAAACTTGAAAAATTTGTCGTTATAAAAGCATGTCTATATGGACAAAATATAAAATGGAGTAAATGAATAGAATTCAACAGTTTGGAGCGTGTCCATATAAAGTGACTTATGGAATGTTACTGATTAATGATCGTTGTAGCGATTATCGGTATTTTGGCTGCGGTTGCACTTCCTGCTTATCAAAACTACACAGTGAAGGCACGTGTTTCAGAAGTAATTTTAGCAGCATCTTCATGTCGTAGTACCATTACAGATATGGTACAAAATTCACCCGTTGCAGATTTAGGTACAGCTTTAGCTAGTAGTTGTAATATTGCAGCTACAAAAATGGTTAAAAGTGGTACTGCTGATGCTAATGGTGTCATTACAGTAGTAGGTAATGAGACTAATTTAGGTGGCGAAGTAACATCTGCACTAAACGAAATTACTCTAACGCCAATGGTTGATGATAAAGGTACTGCGCGTGCTTTGGCTGCAAAAACGGATGGCATGGCAACTATTCAAGGTTGGAAATGTGGTCCTGGCGCAAAACCAATGCCTATTAAATATTTACCGGGTTCTTGTCAAGGTACTTACTAATTTTTAAGTAAGTTAAAAAGACTGGTACGCCAGTCTTTTTTATGGATGAAAGTTAGCAACTATTGGACAAATAAAAAAGATCATGATTAAAGAGTATGAGTTTCAAGCATGGGGTGAAGAAAATAGTTATCAACAATTTCCAGATGAAATTGAAACTAATAATCATATTCTCTTTCACGGAACTGCAGAAGCGCATTTTGAAAATATCAAAAAACAAGGTTTTCAACCGAAAGCTGATGGTGAATTAAGTAGTATTTCCTTCGCTAAAAGTAGTTCAATGGCATTGAATTATGCTTGTGCAGCTAGAAATGATCTTTCTCCAAAAGGTATAATTATTGTGGTGGATATTTCAAAAATAAAACAAGAATGTATAGTGGAGCAAAGTTTCAGTATTCATTTATCACCTAAAGTTCAACCTGAAATTAGCGGCTACTGTTTAGTTCCTGAAAATTATAAATTCAACTGAAAATATGTCTAAACGCCTCAAATTTTTCTTAAGCCATTTATTGATTTCATTTCTGATTGCTTTACTTGTAGTTGGAATGGTCTTCTTTGTTTGGTATCCAATGCCTCTTGCAAAAGCGGTGGGAGTGACACATATATTTTTAATGCTATTAACCATTGATGTAATACTTGGACCAGTCTTAGGTTTATTGGTCTATAAGGAAGGTAAGAAATCACTTAAATTTGATATTGCAGTGATTATTGCCTTGCAGGTTTCTGCTTTATGTTATGGTGTTTATAGTATTGAGCAAGGCCGTCCAGCATGGTTGGTTTATTATGTGGATCGTTTTGAATTAATAAGAAAAAATGACCTTCTTTTAGAAAATATTGATCAGGCACAATCGCTGTTCCAACAGGTGTCATGGGGTAAACCACAATTTGCTGCAGTCAAGTCCGCAATAAATGCACAGCAACGTCAGAAAGATATGTTTACAGAGGTATTGGGTGGAGTTTCTCTTGCACAACAACCTGAACGCTATGTCGAATTAACTCAAGTCAAAAATCAAATACAACAGCGCGCGAAGAATTTAGCAGAACTCAAACAATATAATGATGCACAAAAAGTTGTGAATGTTTTAAAAAAATACCCTAAAGCAAATGCTTTTGTACCATTAAAAGCAAATACTTTAGATATGACTGTATTGGTGAATAAAGATACCGCTGAAATCATCAAAATTGTAGATTTACGCCCATGGAAATAATTCAAAAGCACAAAAATTATTTATAAGTTCTAATGACCTTTTGAATTATCATATTGCACAGCACTTTAACTGTGACACCACATGAAATTCCTCCTCCTTCTCTTAGCCAGTGTGTTTATCTCACTGGCTTGGCTCCTGCCTATCCATTACCGCCCTTGGGTTACCTACACAGGTGAACTGTTTGCTTTTTTATCGCTATTTACTTTGGCTGCCATTTATTTAAAAGACAAAATTAAATTGCCAGTAATCAGCCTGCCGCTATTATTTCTCGCGGCTATCCCGCTGGTTCAGTATGGGGCAGGTGAGCTATTTTTCTTTGATAAAGCCCTGATCTGTAGCTTGTTTGTGCTTGGCTTCTGGCTGAGCATGGTGGTTGGCTATAACTTGTCGAGCGAGAAAGCAGGCCGGGCAAACATTTTTACCGGACTCAGCTATGTATTTCTCATGGCCGGAACAGCGACGGGTGTGATTGCGATTTGCCAATGGTTAACGCTCGATGCGTATATCCCCGGGATGGTGAATATGCAACGTGCTGTTCGTCCCTATGCCAATTTTGCCCAGCCAAACAATATGGCTACTTTTTTGCTCATGTCACTTTTGGCCTGTTTATATTTATATGAAACCAAAAAAGTCCAGACCAAATGGCTGGTTCCAGCGGCATTCATTATGTTAGTGAGCGTGGCATTAAGCCAATCCAGAACCTCATGGGTGGCCTGTGTTTTTATTCTGGTTTATTTAGCTTATCAGCAATTTAAAGGTTATATCCATATTAAATGGTATTCCCTGGCGGCATGGTTAGGTGTTTTTATAGGATTAGTCCTGATATTACCTGTCATGGGGAGCTATTTAACCCAATTATTGGATATACAGATTAAAGCTGTCGATGTGTCAAGACGCGCTACAGGGGATATGTCGCGTTTAGCCATTTGGCAGCAAATGCTGCATGCCATTGCTGACCGTCCATGGTTTGGTTATGGCTGGAACCAGACCAGTGTCGCATATACCCTGGTCAGTGATCATTTCCAGGGACCGGTGTGGATTCGTAGCGCGCATAATTTTATTCTCGATTTTATTTTGTGGAATGGCGTAATTATAGGCTTGCCGTTTCTGGCTTATTTTGGCTATTGGGGTTATCAGCTAAATAAGCGTGTCAATTCTGTTGAATCCGTGATCGGGATTTTAATGGTGGGTGCAGTATTGATTCACGCCATGCTGGAATTCCCACAATATTATGCCTATTTCCTGCTCCCGGTCGGTTTTATTATTGGTCTGGTTCAGTCACAACAGGCAGATACCAAAATCTTGACCCTTTCACCCAATTATATGCGGGTTGCTTACGGTTTATTTTTCTTGCTGTTGATTCTGATCGTGCGAGATTATGCGGTGATGGTTCCTAAGCTCAATCAAACGCTACGCTATGAAAAAACACCGGAAAAAATCACCAATCAGGATCAGGTTTATTTGCTGGAAGAATTTAACCGGCGTATCGACTGGATTCGTATGAATCCCTATAGCAAGGTGAGTGCACAACAGCTTGAGGAAATTAGGGAGATGGTGCTTAATTATCCGACCTCCTATGATCTGCTCAAGTATGCCAAGATCCTGGCTTTTAATGGCTATGAACAGGAAGCCAGACATCAGCTCTGGTTGTTGAAAAAATTACGTAAAGTCGATTGGGACTATGCGTCATTGGCCCAGCCTGCTGCCAAAAAGTAAAATTTTAAAAAGTGAATCGACCAACTCAAACAGCCAGTCAATTGACTGGCTGTTTTTAAACTTAAATTTGGCTTTGAATGTAGTTTTCGATGCCCACTTTCTCGACCAGATCAAGCTGGGTGGTGGCCCAATCCAGGTATTCCTCTTCTTCTTCTAGAATTTCCTGAACAAGATCACGGGTGACATAATCCATTTCCTGTTCGGCCAAGCTGACCGCCTTTTGCAGGGCTTCAATGTTTTCATTGACTTTACGTACATCGCAATTCAGTACTTCAACAGTATGCTGGCCGATGTATAACTTGCCTAAATTCTGTAAGTTAGGCAGGCCTTCAAGAAATAGAATGCGTTCAATAATTTTATCTGCATCTTTCATTTGCTGAATCGATTCTTTGTATTCTGCCGAACCCAGCTTCTCAATTCCCCAGTCATTGAACATACGTGAGTGCAGGAAATACTGGTTAATGGCAGTCAACTGGTGATAAAGCACCTGATTTAACTGATTAATGACGTCACGATTGCCTTTCATTGTAAGTTCTCCATCAACAATTTTTTGCCTTCACAAGGGGTCAGGCAATCAAAAAAATGATTATTGCAAATATCTTAAACAACAAGCAAAACAATGGCGAGTAGTTTATTGAACAGCAAATGAAAATCGCAATCAAGAACGATAATAGGCGCTATGCTACACGGGCGTGTATAAAAAACCCGCCGAGAGTCATAAGCGGGAGAGGAGAAAATGATCTTTTGATCATTCAGTTTGTTATTAGGGTAATCGGGTTTTAAGCCGCTACGGAGATGCGGGCTGCGATTTCTGAAAGTTCTTCGCTAATGATGGCGCGTGCTTCAGGGGCACAACGGCCACAACAGGTACCTAAATCAAGCAGGTCACGAATTTCACGATAGCTTTCCGCGCCATTTGCAACGGCATCTTTAATATCTTGATCGGTAATACCACGACATAAGCATACGTACATTTGAACTGGCCACATAAGAGTGAAATGGGATAAGTGATATTATTGATAATTATTATCGTTTGTCAATGAAATTCATTTGAAATATCATTTATTGTGATTGAGTTTTTGAATAAAAAAATAGCACCTGAGCGGAAATCCGAGTGCTGTTTGGATTTCCGCTCAAGATGAATTGATCATTTGGAAATGAGTTTTGAAACGTGGGTATTTAATGAGTTTTATAAATTATTGATTAATAATTATAATACCATCCATTTCAACCAAAGCCCCTTTAGGCAAGCTGGCGACACCTAATGCTGCGCGTGCAGGGTAAGGCTGGGCAAAATATTCACCCATAATCTGGTTGACCAGCTGGAAGTGGGAAAGATCGGTCAGAAAGATATTCAGTTTGGCGATATCTGCCAATGAGCCACCGGCTGCTTCACAGACGGCTTTCAAGTTATCAAATACACGGCGAATTTGTGCTTCAATGCCTTCAACCAATTCCATACTGTAAGGATCTAAACCAATTTGACCTGAAAGGTACAGGGTATTTTCAACTAAAATCGCCTGAGAATATGTACCAATGGCTGCAGGTGCATTTTCAGTATGGATTACTTGGCGGGACATCGATTTCTCCTTTTATCATCTCTATGCATCATAGCCTAAATTATTCAATAAGAGTGACTTATGTTTGAACTAACTGGCTTTGGATGCTTCAGCAATGTTAATGGGCTGGGCTAAACGGGTAATGCGTGGAAAACCAAAGTGCATACGTAAATCACGAATAATCTGGGCAATTTGCTTGCGGTTATGTACTACAATATGCACATAGGTTTTGCCTTCATGGACATGAACCATTTCTACACCGGTTTTTTCCTTCCGGCACTGATAAATCAGGTCAGAAATCTGTTCATCATTCATCAGCATATCAATGCTTAAATAGGCAGTGAAACTGATGTCATCGAAATCTTCAGATGTCCAGTGCAAGGGCATAATATTTTCTGGATGCAGATGCTGTTCATGCAACAGGTTATGACAACGCGCACGATGCACAATCAAGCCACGACGTGACAGATGTCCCTGAATTGGATCACCAAGCACAGGATTGCAACAATGGGCATATTTGACATCTACGCCTTCAGTGCCTTGGATAAGACGGGTAGAAGACTGGTTATCCAGGCTTTGTCCTTGTGCAAACAGATGGTTGGCCACTAATTGTGGTAACAGGTCGCCCACGGCAATCTGTTCAAATAAGTGTTCCTTAGATTCGATATGTCGCCATTGCAATATATCGATCCAGTCTGCTTCAGTTAAATCTTTGATGCAGCGATTAAACAGTTTCAACGCACGGTTCAGGGCTTGCTGGCCGACCAGTTGCTGTTCTTCAATATCCTGATCACGCAAAATATTCTGGATGGCACGACGCGCTTTTTGGGTATTGATGAAGCTGAGCCAGTCTGGATTTGGAGTCGCCAGGACATCGGTAATAATCTCGATCACTTGCCCACTGACCAGGGGTGTGGAAAGAGGGCGGGTTTCACCGTTTATTTTTGCTCCGACAGCGTGGTTGCCTAAAAACAGGCTGGCTGAATAAGCAAAATCGACGGCTGTAGCCCCTTGTGGAAGTTCGTGCAAATGGCCATGCGGAGTATACACCCAGATTTTTTCCTGATGCAGATAATCCAACAGATCACTAAAGGTGGTTTTGGCACATTCACCATCCACCAGCACATTCAGGTTCTGCATAGATGCCTGAATGGCTGAGCGGCAGGCTTGCGGTGCATTTTCACCCAAAACCACACCAAAACGGGCAGCTTTACGCATCAGCTCGGTCTGGATAGTCAGAGAGAGCGTGGTTTTCTCGCCTTTTAAGCGCATCATTAAAGACTGGTTGCCACCCGGCAATGGACGGCGGATATGATCTTCATAATGTAGAATCTGGAAATTTTCGCGCAGGATTTCTGCCAGACGGTCACAGTCGGCAATGCTTTGCAGAATAATTTCAAAAGCATGACTGTGGGTGAGTTCTTGCAGGTCAATATCGTTTTTGACGAAGTGGCGCAGCAATTCAATATTGTTATTTTTCTTTTTAATACGACCACTAATCTGGTGCTGTTGCAGCAGTTCAGTCAGGTTTTTTTCCCAGATGCTTTGATATTCACAGCGTTTCGGTTTGGTTTGTAGTAGGGCATCCTGAACATTGTTAAACATATCCAGGTCAAGATTTTGATAGCACAGATGTTCCAGATTGTCGGCCATCTCGTTCATGCCGACAATACGCGCCATCGGCACAAAAATATCAAAGGTTTCCTGGGCAATACGTGCCCGTTTATCTGGGCGCAACGAACCTAAAGTGGTCATGTTGTGATAACGGTCAGCCAGCTTAATAATAATGACACGCGGGTCTTGCAGGGTGGCTTGCAGAATTTTACGGAAGGAGGCGGCTTTATTATATTCTTTGTCGCTGGAATGGCTGAGTTTGGTTACCCCATCGACCAGCTCGGCCACTGTGCGGCCAAATTTTTCAGTAATGTCTTCTTTGTTGAAATCAGTATCTTCAATCACGTCATGCAGCAGGGCGGCCATCAGGGTTTCGGCATCCAGACGCATATGCGCAAGAATGCTGCTGACCGCAATCGGATGCAGAATATAGGGTTCACCACTTTTACGGGTGATGCCATCATGGGCAATATCGGCATAATCGCAGGCCACAAGCACGCGCTCGACATCACTTGCACTTAAGTAAGCGTCGATAATAATTTTGAGCTGTTGTTTGGCTTGGCTGACCTGTGGGCCTGGCATATAACACCTTTATTACTTCAGTTTCTACAATTCAAATCGCTAGAGCTTTAATGAAAAGCATATTGCATGACTTGTCAATTTTTTCATTTAAAAAACAGCAAAAAGATACATCCTAAATAACGTATCTTTAATTTTATGTTATAACGGTTATTCATCAAATATTAAAGTTGTGCAATAAAAAAAGCCTAGTTAAAACTAGGCTTTTTTAAGATATTTTTTCTTATTGGAAAGAAAAGCCATCTAAATTCAAATTGTTTGCAGAAAGTGCAAGGTCAAGGCTAGAAGTTTGATAGTCTTGATCACGTTGTTTCAAAATATCTTTAGATACATGACCTACCGCAATTTCACGTAAAGCAACTACGGTCGGTTTATCGTTATCCCATTCTACAGTTGGTTCAATGCCTTGACGTGCCAATTGACGCGCGCGTTTGCTTGCCACTAGTACAAGCTCAAAGCGGTTGTCTACATGGTCTAAACAATCTTCAACGGTTACGCGTGCCATAAGAATTCTCGTTTGAATATTAAATTTGAACAGACTGGGCAGTATAAAATGCTTTGCCTGCAGACTCAAGTTTTAATCACGGTTCAACAGGAGTAATTAATTTTTCAATCAATTCCTGATGACGGGCTGCTTGTTGTGCAATCACTAAACGATTGGCAATAATCACACATTCCAGATCATGCAGTGCCTTATTAAAGTCATCATTAATAATGACATAGTCAAAGTTTGTATACTGCTGCATATCTTCAACTGCACAGCCCAGGCGGCGCTCAATCACTTCAACAGAGTCTGTGCCACGGTTGGATAGGCGCTGGCGCAAATCGAACTGGCTTGGCGGTAAAATAAAAATTTGTTTGGATTCGGGAAAAAGTTTGCGGACTTGATCTGCACCTTGCCAGTCAATTTCAAGTAAAACATCATGCCCTTTGGCAAGCTGCTGTTTTACAGTCGCTTGAGCCGTACCGTAATAATTGCCAAACACTTCTGCATATTCAATAAAACCGCCTTGCTCAACCAAGGCAAGAAAATCTTCTTTTTTTGAAAAATGATAATGTACACCGTCAAGCTCACCGGGACGTTGGTCACGAGTAGTATGAGAGACAGAAACGTGCAGATTGGTCACACGGTCGAGAAGGGCTTTAACGAGGGATGTTTTGCCTGTTCCGGATGCAGCAGAAACGACAAACAAGAGACCCGACATGATATTTTTCCTGATATGATAAAATATCTTCTCTATTTTAGAGTAGACGACCCGCAAACAAAATAGCCAAGCGTCTTTTTGTTGGCATTTATTTCAAATTATTCCGCTCAACTTCGGGTGAACATTGAGGATCTTATGGAAATTGTATTGGCCAATCCACGTGGTTTTTGTGCAGGTGTCGACCGAGCAATTGCGATCGTCAATCGGGCACTAGAATGCTTTAATCCGCCTATTTATGTGCGTCATGAAGTGGTGCATAACAAGTTCGTGGTGGATGATTTACGTCAGCGTGGTGCAATTTTTGTTGATGAACTGGATGAAGTTCCTGATGACAATATCGTGATCTTTAGTGCACATGGTGTGTCGAAAGCGGTACAAGTTGAGGCGGAGCGTCGTGGTTTAAAAGTCTTTGATGCCACCTGTCCGCTGGTCACCAAGGTGCATATAGAAGTGACCAAATATGCGCGTGAGGGGACGGAAGCTATTTTAATTGGTCATGAAGGTCACCCCGAAGTGGAAGGCACCATGGGGCAATATGACAAGAAAAATGGTGGTGAAATCTATTTGGTTGAAGATGAGCAGGATGTAGCAGCTTTAAAAATACATCATCCTGAAAAAGTGGCTTTTGTAACTCAGACCACATTGTCAATTGATGATACAGCCAAAGTGATTGATGCTTTACGTACAAAATTCCCTCATATTCAGGGACCGCGTAAGGATGATATCTGTTATGCCACGCAAAACCGTCAAGATGCAGTACGTGATTTGGCAACGCAATGTGATGTGGTTTTAGTCGTCGGATCTCCTAATTCATCAAATTCAAACCGTTTGCGCGAGCTGGCGGAACGTATGGGGAAACATGCTTATTTGGTGGATAATGCCGATCAGCTTGATCAGGCCTGGTTTGATGAAAGTACCAAAATTGGGGTAACTGCTGGTGCATCGGCACCCGAGATTTTAATTAAACAAGTGATTCAGCGTTTACAGGACTGGGGCGCCAAAGTACCAGAAGAACTTGCAGGGCGTGAAGAGAACATTACCTTTAGTTTGCCGAAAGAGTTACGTATTCCTGTAACTCAAGCCTAAAGTGCGAAATAGATAACAATCTATTTCTCTTTTAAAAAAAAGCAGATGACTGGCATGTAACAGTCATCTGCTTTTTTATGCCTTTTATCCTTTTGTGTGTTTAATTTGTAATTAAGTTCGATATTATTTTAAATAGGGTAAAGTTTTGTTGCCTGGGGGGAGTATGCAAAGAAAAGAACAGGGATTCACCTTGATTGAGTTGATGGTAACGATCGCGGTATTAGCCATTATTGCGACGATGGCTGCTCCTTCTTTTAATAATTTATTGATTAAGCAGAATCTTAAAACAACAGCTTACAACATGAGAGATACATTAAAAGAAGCTAGAAGCCGAGCAATATTGAATCGTAATGAAACTGTAGTTTGTACTTCAATAAATAAATCGTCTGTTACTGTGACGGAAGCGGAATGTGGTGCGGTATTAACAAACTATTCAACAAGCATGACAACTTCCCTAAAAAAAGATAGCGTTCTTATTGTAAATGTTGAGAAAAAAATAAATTTAAAAAACACTTCAGATGATAGTTTTGTTTTTTCAGCTCGGGGAAATTTAAGTGCTTCCAAAACAATTACTTTTTGTTCTTCCGTAGGGTCTTATATTTTAGTGGTAGGTATCCCGGGAACTGTAGATATTTCACAAGGAGCTGCATGCCAATGATAAATATTTCCCGTCAAAAGGGTGTGGGGCTTATGGAGGTTCTGGTTGCTATGCTCATTTTGGCAATTGCAATTTTAGGTTATGCAGCTTTACAAGTTAAAGCAACTGCTGCAACTGAAGAGTCTATGAAAAGATCGGATGCGCTCATTTTATTGAATGGTCTCGCAGAGAAAATAAGATTAAATCCAACTGGAGATTATAAGGCAGCTATTCCTTCAACTTTGCCTGATTGTAGTAGTGGTTGTAATGCAAATAACCAAGCTTTATATGATTTAAAACAATATAGCGAGGTAGCCAAAACCAAGGGAATTACTGTAGGGATAATTAATTGTTTAAATACCTCGACGAGTCAACAAAGATTATGTTTGATAGCAGCATGGAATGAGACTGACGCCATTACAAATGCTAAAGCAAGCTCTGAAGCTGAAGAACCTGAAAATGCCTGTATTAAAACTGATGGAAAATATGTAAGTGACTCGAACTGTTTAGTGTTGGAGGCATATTAATGAAAATTATCAATCAATCTGGCTTTACACTTATAGAGTTAATGATTGCTCTCACTCTAGGTTTGATTCTGGTTGCTGTAGCTATTCAGTTACTTATTAGTGGTCAGGTTAATTATCGTATTCAAACCTCTGCTTCTTCTTTACAAGACAGTGGTATTTTTGGTGTGAACTACGTGACCAAAAATATTAGATTAGCAAATCATGGTAACGCTGGAGCAATGAATGATGAATCTTTATATGGTGGGATAGTTTTAAGTAACCAAACTAGTGGTTCTTCTACTCCTCTTGCAGATGGTAATTTAAAAGGTCTGAAAATAGGTTCAGCATTATTGTCTAGTAATAACTTGGTATCTGAAAATGCGCATGATGACAGTGCATTTAGTGCTTATACAAAAAGTGATCAATTAGTGATTATGTATCAAGCTCCAATGAATACCTTTACATGTGATGGGAAGAAAGTAAAGGGGCCAGAGAGAACCAGTACAACCTACACTAAAGGTTGGTATGTAATTGAAAGATATTATATTAATAAAACATCAGGCAAAGATGAAGTAAATTTAAACTGTTCGTCAGCTATGTTTGTTGCTACGGGTGAAACTGTTCCTCAAACGTATGAGTCAACGACGATTTCAGCTGTAAATACTCTTACTTCAAACTATGCAACAAATGCTGGTGAAATGATTGCTAAAAATGTGGAATACATGCGGGTGCAGTTAATTATTCGTAATGGGGATGGTTCAACTCGTACTTTAGGGATTAATGAATACAATGCTATCCCAATTTCATCAACAGTTACACATCGCCCCGCCATTATCGGTGTGAATTTGGGATGGTTGGTACGATCTACTGAAAAAGTGGGTATGGCAGAGAAAACGAACTTTACCGTTTTGGATCAAGCAATAACAACACCAAGTGATGGTTATATGCGGCATGTGTATACCACAACAATTGCGCTACGTAATGGCGGATTAGGAGATATTATTCAATGATAAATCGTTCTAGTTACCAAACTGGTGCAACACTTATTACGGTATTGATATTATTGATACTTATAACAATTATCGGCTTATACGCGATACGAAACAGTATTTTTAATTTAAAAATCGCCACCAATGCTCAAGTACAAACATTGTTAATGCAAACTTCTGATGTAGCCCTAGATCATTTAGAAAAAAACTTTAATACCAATGAAGCAACCAATTTGGCAGGTACGCCTGTTGGTCAAGTTTTGTTAGATGGTAATCAAGGTAAGGAATTACAATTCTGTTTTAAACCTACAGAAATAGAAAATAGCTCTGCAAAAAATAATATTTTCTTTAATTTGGGCGACTTTCGAATTATTGAACGTTTATCTATTTCAAGTGCGACAGGGGTTAGTGCTGCACTTTCTGGAGATATTAGTGCCGTGTGTAATCCCGCCACAATGTTTTCGATTAGCCGTAAAGCTATTGTGACTCAAATTGCAGTAGTAAATCCTGATGATCCGGCCGTGGAAATGCGTAAATTTGAATTAACCAACAAAAATACGGACTTAAAGGCAGATGTGGATACTAAACGTGTTCGTGTTGTTGCAACTTCTTTTGCACCCGCTATGGCACCATCGGTCACTCTTGCAGATATGAATACCTGCTTGGGTGAACGGGTAATGGATGAGCTGCTATTGAAGAATAGAGATGAAAGCAGTTCAGGCCAAGTAAAAGTTGAAACTTTACATGAATGTCTAAATAAGCTTGGTGTGCCTTTAAACACTCAAGTTGCAGAATATGTTGTGCGTTTAACAGAAACGAAAAGTTAAGCACTGGAAGGTTGGGAGAAAAAAAGATGAAATTAAAACCTCTTGTAATTATGATGGCATTGATTCCAGTGATGGTATTGCCGACTAGTACTGCGGTTTTGGCGAGTGATTTGAGTTTATATAAAGGGAATACTACAGGAACGGCTTCGATTTTAATGATGTTAGATACATCAGGAAGTATGGGGATTAGTTCTTTAGTCTTACCTAAAAATAATCAATATGGTAGTCCGGGAGATGTGGATAATCCATTATGTGATCGGGTTGATGTTAAAGAATATAAAAATGACTATAAAGATTCAACAGCTGTAAATTTTAAGGAATGGGCATATAACTTAAAAGATACACGTACAACAAGTCCCACATATAATAAAACATCCATTTATAAAAGTGTGACAATAGGTGATACGGTTATTCCTTATTATGTACGTGGTTGTACTGCGGGTGGAATTACTCAATATGACCGTCTATCACGACTTAAGGATGCGATTTTACCTTTACTAGCAGGCACTCAGCTGAGTGATAGTGTAGTGATGGGGTTGGGGCAATTTTCAGCTAGAACGGAGCTTACGATTGGTAATGTGCCGACAAAACTAGTAGATGGTCATTCAGGTCGAATTCTTGTGCCGAATGGAGCGTTAACATCACAACAACGTATTAAAATTGCGCAAGCACTAGCAGCAATCAAATCTGTTGATACTACAACTGATGAAGATGGTACAAAAAATGATAATTTAAAAATTTCCAGTCAAACCTATCCAAATATTATTAAGGCAGCCAGTGGTACACCAACTGCTCATGCATATGCAGAAGCAGCTGCTTATATGATGGGGACTGGAACAGGCGGTACAGCGACCTCATCGACAAAGATGGGGTATATTTATGATGGTTATATGCTTAAGCAAAAAGGCACAGAACAAGTTTATTTACTCTGCGCTACATTAGGTGGGGGTACCACTTCAGCTTTAGGTGCAATAGTTAAACAATGTCCTAGTGACTGGCCAGAATGGGATGATGCAAAAAAGACGGTAACGGGAACAAGCATATATAAACCTTACGATGGGTCATGTACTCAAGCAGCTTCTCCTAATACTGGTTGGTGTTCTGTTTCCTATTCTGATTTCAAGACTGCGGTAGGTGGAGGGATGTCTAGTTTATGGGATGCTTACAAAAAACTTCCCGTTGGTTGGAGGTTTGATGGTTGGGTTAGAGTTCCTAGTGAGCCACTTGATATTGAGCCCGTAGTTGGAACAGTATGGGGTTATCCTGATAGTATTAATGGTCTAGTATCCTACCGTACCAGTCCTTTTTCTCTAGATGGAACTAGCGATAATACAGTTGGAGGCTTTGCATATTCCGCTTCCGATAGTAAAAAAACTGATGGCACTAATACTTATATTAAAGCAGCTTCAAGTAGTGAATGTAATGGTAATGGGATTTACTTTCTAACTGACGGTGCGCCAAATTCGACAAAAGATGTAATGGCACGCACCATAATGAATAAATCTTTGAATGACAATGCTACTTATACATTCACAGCAAAACCATCAGGTACGGGTATTTTGGTCTCACCTACTTTAAAATCTGATTTGTTTGCTGGTGAAACGGGGGGGTGGGAGTATATAGGTGAATATGCTAAAAAACTTCGTGATAAAACTAAAAATCCAGGTGGGGTATCAATTAAAACTGCGGTTGTAGGCTTTGGTGCATCTTTTGAGGGGTTAACGCGAAAATCAGATGGTACTTATGATTGCAACACTGTTACTGCGACTCAAGATGCTAAAAATGCATGTAAATGGGGATCAAAAGGAGCTGGTTTTGGGGAAGGGGGATTCTACCAAGCTACTAATTCAGATGATATTGCTAACAGTATTATTAAGTTCGTTGAAGATATCAAAGTATCATTTACTCCCTCTAGTTTAGGATCCATTTCTGTTCCACGTGATCCTTTAGATCAAACTAAATATATGACTCAAGGCTTTTTCCCTATGGTTATGCCAATGGAAGATACCAGTTTACGTACTTGGGCAGGTAATTTAAAGAAATATAATATTGTCGGTGGAACGTTAAAGGACAGTAGTGGCAATGCTATTTATAAGCTTGAAAATAACCAGCAAGTAATTAATTCAAGTGCAAAAGACTTATGGTCTAGTGCGGCAACAGGTACTGACCATTCATTAATTAATAGTGGTGGTGCATGGAATAAAATACCTGTGCCTTCTACAGCACAAGAAGCAGTAGATGCAATTAGTAATATTAATAGTGAACGTAAAGTCTATATTTTAGATGGAAGTTCCCTGAAGAGGGTGACTCCGCAAAATCTTGCAACTAATTTTACCGGGACCGGTGCATTAACAGGCACATATAATATTAATCAGCGTTTGGCTTTATTAAATTATTTAGGTTATCCAACTACTTTTCCTGCCGCTGCAACCCAAACTACACTTACCAATAGTGAAATTACAGCACTTGCAGTTAATCCAGCGAGTCCATATCGATTCTTGGGTGGAGTTGTACATTCAACACCATTAATGGTAACCAAACAATCGACTATTTCAACAAATAATGCGGTTGGGACGCGTGAAGAATATACAGTTTATGGTTCTATGGATGGTGGTTTACATATTGTAAATTCGTTAACAGGTAAAGAACAATCTGTATTTGTTCCTGAACAAATTTTAAGTAATCAATATGATACATTAGCTAGCAAAGATTCAAAAGGTATAGGTACTTTGACAGGTATTGCTTATGGTGTAGATGCACCTTGGACAGCAGATAATACCTTTAAAGTGCAGACAACGACCTCTAGTGGAACTTCAACCACAAAGTATGTAGCCAATAGAATCAATATTTATGGTGGTTTGCGTATGGGGGGTAAAGGGCTTTATGGTTTAGATATTCTTAATCCTGCTTCACCGAATCTTCTATTTCATATTAAACCTACAGCCACAAACGAATTCCAGCGTATGGCACAAATTTGGAGTAAGCCTACTATTGCTGAAATACGTGTGAAAGGTGAGCGTAAAAAAGTACTCATTTTTGGTGGTGGTTATGATGCTGATGTCTATGAAAAACCAGCTGCTACTTTTACAGAGCCATCTTCAACTTATGGAAATGCATTATATGTAGTAGATGCTGCAACCGGTGCTTTAATTTGGATGAGTAGTTCGGATACTTCAGGTATAGCTGATACTTATAAGAAAACAACTCAATCAGATTTAAAATATAGTGTTGTGGGACAACCTGTAGTTCGTGATTATGATGCAGATGGTCTTGCAGATATGATTTATTTTGCGGACTTGGGTGGGCAAATTTTCCGTGTTGATTTAAATAATAATACCCAAATGTCCAAGACGACAGACACCAACATTGCAGTTCGGGTACAAACACTTGCTCAATTAAGAACAACTGATACTACTCCATTTGTACCACGTTTTTATGATCGTCTATCTACAGCTGTATTTGATGATGGTCAAAACCGTTTCGTACTAGTTACGGCTGGGTCAGGAAATCGTAGCTTTCCACTTGAAGAGGAAAGAGGCGGGAAAAATAAAATTTATGGTTTAATTGATAGAGATGCGGCAGCAATTAATCTGGAAAAATCTACTTTTACACCTGCTAACGTCATTACACCTTCTTCACTCTCAAATACTGGTATTTTGGGTAAAACAGCTACTAAGCAAATTGCAGATACCGAAATTGCCAAAATAAAATTAACGACTGGGGCTAATATGCTGCGTGGATGGAGCTTTGAATTACGTTCAGTAGATTCAGGGAACTATGCTCGAGCATTTGAGGAATCTCAGTTAATCACTGGTGATTTATATGTCAGTCTTTATGATCCTAAAGCTACATTATCTGGAACAGTAAGTAATTGTGGTGGTGGAGTAACTGGAATTTCTACAACACATCGTATTTGTATGCCTTATGGTGACTGTGCTGCATATGTGAAAACCAGTTACCAAGGAATTAATGGTCCAGCTTTCGGTGTGGTATCTAGTTCTGATCCTCGTACGACTTCTTTAGTCGCTCCAATAGCAGAAACAAGAGAAGCATGTGTAGGAAATTGCCCGACTGCAAATACAAGCTTAACTGATAAAAATCTTTCTACATATAGTCAAGTACGAAAAATTAAACCTGTACGTTGGTTTGAGTGGTGAGGATAAACTATATGGCAGGACATCAAAATATAAGAGCAGGCTTTACTTTAATTGAATTGATGGTTGTAGTGGTGATTGTTGCAATTTTTGCAGCAATCGCTATTCCAAGTTATGAAGTTTATGTTGCTCGAGCACATAAATCAAAAGCACAATCAGAAATGCTTAAGATTGCTGAGCGTTTAGAAAATTATAAAGGGAAGCAATTAAGTTATGCGGGTTATATTCCGGAACATCAGACCTCAACAAAAGGGGAGATCAATATTCCTTATGATTCTGCAAGTAACTATGACTATCGAATCAAAATTGTTGATATTAATGATTCCACAAAAGCTTTAGAAGACTCAACAATTGGGCAAGGTTGGAAAATGATTGCGTCTCCCAATCAATTAAAAGGGAATGCACTTAGAGCCTCTGAATATTTATTATTGGATTCTAGGGGGGGGAAGTGTATGACTAAAGATTCATTAACTATTTCTAGCACAAGTTGTGGTGACAATAGCAAGGAGTGGAAATAATAATGAAAAATTTTAAAGGTTTTACTCTCATCGAACTTATGATTGTTATTGCTGTGTTAGCTATTTTAGCTGCAATTGCATATCCATCTTATCAAGGCTATGTAAAAAGGAAAAATCGTACTGAAACCCAAAGTACGATGATGGAAATTGCCCAAAAATTGCAGTCATATAAATTAGCGAATGGAGATTATGGGAAAAGTAATACCAATTCGGGTTATGCAACAAATCCACTTACCAATCCAAATGTTTATGGAAAAACAGTGTCACCGCGAAGTGGAGCAGCCATTTATAATTTGACCATAACAAATACGCCAAATTCATCTTGGACATTAACAGCCACACCGATTTCAACAAGTATTCAGAAAGATGATGGTGCATTAACTCTTACCAATGCTGGTACTCAATGTTGGTATAAAGGTAAAGACATCCCATCTACAACGGATATTTGTTTAGCTTGGTCTGAGAAATAAATTCAAACTGTGGATAACCTGAAATTTGATCTTTCTTTCAACGCAAATATAACGTAAAATATTGCCCTCTATGAAAGGGGTTTGAAATGTATCGATGGTCGGTACAGGGATAATCCGTAAAAACTATAAGGTTGTATCATGGTAGTTATTCGTCTTGCACGCGGTGGTGCTAAAAAACGTCCGTTCTATCAAATCATTGTAACTGATAGCCGCAATGCGCGTGACGGTCGTTTCATCGAACGTATCGGTTTCTTCAACCCTACAGCTCAAGGTAAAGCAGAAAAACTTCGTTTAGATGCTGACCGTTTTGCTCACTGGGTAGCACAAGGTGCTCAACCTTCTGAACGTGTTGCTTCTTTAGCTGCTCAAGCTAAGAAAGCTGCAGCTGCTGCATAATTTTTATATAAATTAGGTAGTAGTTTGCCCATGACACCAACACAGAATGTTCCCGAAGATCGTATTCAGATTGGACAGTTACGTTCAGCTTATGGATTAAATGGGTGGCTCTGGGTCTATTCCAATACAGAACCTATGAGCAACATCTTTGACTATCTGCCTTGGTACATTGAGACCAAAGCAGGTTGGCAAACAGTAGATGTAAAACGTTGGAAACCGCATGGTAAAGGCCTGGTTGTTTCGCTAAAAGGTGTGAGTGATCGTACTGCAGCGGATGAACTGGTTGGCGCCAATGTCTGGATTTCAAAAGCGCAGCTTCCGAAAGCAGGTGTGGACGAGTATTACTGGTCAGATTTAAAAGGCTTAACTGTGTTAGGTCTGAATGAAGAAGACCAGGAAGTCAATCTCGGTAAAATCCATGAACTGTTTGAGACCGGTGCCAATGATGTGATGGTGGTTCACGCAACACCAGATAGCGTTGATGCTGAAGAGCGTATGATTCCATGGCATAAAGATGTGGTACAACGCGTTGATATTGAAGCTGGTCGTATTTACGTCAATTGGGGCGTAGACTACTAACAATTTTTCGGAAATACGGGAGTCTGCGATGTTTTTTGCAGTCATTACGCTTTTTCCTGAAATGTTTGAAGCGATTACAGCCTACGGTATTAGCGGGCGTGCGGCGAAACGTGAAATAGTACAAGTCACTTGTATTAATCCACGCGATTATGCTGAGGGCAACTACAAAAGAGTGGATGAACGTCCATTTGGTGGTGGTCCGGGTATGGTGATGATGGCAGAACCTCTGTCAAAAGCAATCAACCATGCCAAAGAGCTTGCGCAAGAAGCAGGAGCGGTGAACGTGCTTGTGGTGTATATGTCACCCCAAGGTAAAACCTTAAACGAAGCTGCGGTACAAGATTTCGTTCAATATGACGGGTTGATTGTATTGTGTGGACGTTATGAAGGGGTCGATGAACGTTTGATCCAGCATTATGTTGATCAGGAATGGTCAATTGGAGATTACGTCTTGTCGGGTGGTGAACTGCCTGCGATGGTTTTATTGGACAGTATTATCCGGAGACTTCCGGGTGCCATGTCAGATGAACAATCTCACGTGCAAGACTCATTTGTGGATGGTCTTTTAGACTGCCCACAATATACCAAGCCAGACCATTTTGAAGGTTTGGAGGTGCCTGAAGTACTTAAATCCGGGCATCATGCCAATATTGAAAAATGGCGGTTTTTGCAGCGCTATCAACGCACCTTGGAACGCAGGCCAGAGCTTGTGGAAAAAGTTGAGCTGACCAGCCAGCAAAAAAAATGGCTACGAGATTTGAATACTTAATTGTATTCGTTAATAGGCTTTTTATGCATTGAAGCGGTCAAGCATAAAAAGAAATATAATCGGGTATATGCGCTTTAGCCTCTATATCCAGTGGAATTCAGACCCTTCTGAGCCACACATTATTGGAGATACCCCATGAGCGGTAAGCATCCTTTAGTACAAGCTGTTGAAAATGCTCAGCTTAAACAAGACATCCCAGCTTTTGCACCAGGTGACACAGTAGTTGTCCAAGTAAAAGTAAAAGAAGGCGACCGTGAACGTCTACAAGCGTTCGAAGGCGTTGTTATTGCTAAGAAAAACCGTGGCTTGAACTCTGCGTTCACAGTACGTAAAATTTCTAGCGGTGTTGGTGTTGAGCGTGTATTCCAAACTCACTCACCAATCGTTGCTGGTATCGAAGTGAAACGTCGTGGTGACGTTCGTCGTGCTAAGCTTTACTACCTACGCGAATTGTCTGGTAAAGCTGCACGTATTCGTGAAAAATTGCCAGCTCGTAAAACTAAAGCTTAATTTTAAGTTTTATACGAGTAAAAAAATGCGCCTGTTGGCGCATTTTTTATGTCTGAAATTTGTGTGGTTACAAGCCTTGCAGTTTTAAACGGTTGGCATGCTGGCGGTAGACATCTACCGGATCCGGTGCAAATAAAGATTTCAAACCAAGGACCTGATTGACTTCATCTAAATGGTTCCAGTTATAGTTATCGCGGATGGTTTTACCAAACTTGGCACTGCAACGCGACACCAGACCATCATTTTCTTTGCCGCCATCAATCAGCAAACTGGTGACTTTTAAAGCACCATCAGGGTCCAGCAAATTGGTCACTGTCCCGACACCGGTAAAGGAATAGTTATAAATGCCCTGGTCGAATAGCTTGCCTTCGCCACAAGCTGTGCTTGGCATGCCGATAGGGAACTTGGCATTAAACTGTGCAGAGCCTGCAAGGGTTAAGCTTGTTCCGCCTGCAAGTGAATCATGCGGGAAGCTTTGCGGGTCAAGCCCTTGTGCCCAGGTAATCGCTTTGGAAACAAAATTGATGACCCCTACCAGTGGGCCTTCGATCGCTGTGCCTTCAGCAGATAAAATCAGGTCTGCCACAGGCGAGCCTTTATGTGGCGCACCTACACCTGTCATGGAGGCAACGTTTTCTGGCAATGCTGCGCCCACATAGCGAATAGTTGGACCACCATGCGAGTGACCAATCAGATTGACTTTTTCTGCCCCGGTTAATGCCATAATCTCTTCGACTTGCTGTACCAGTTGCTCGCCACGAATTTCAGATGAATTAAATGGCGATACGCGGGTGGCCCAGACATTGGCACCGTTTCGTGCCAAGTCGGGCAAAATCTGATACCAGTAATCAAGACCAAACTGGTCTGTACCTACGGTAATGAAGCCTGCCATACCATGACTAAAGACAATCGGGTATTTGGTTTTTGCATAGGTTGAGACCGCGTTCGCTGTCACCTGTGAGGTGTTGGATGCCTGAGCCGTACCCAATAGCGTGCTGGTGACTAGACCGGCGAGCAATAATCCATATTTCATAAAAAATCCTCATTTTTTATATTTTCTTGATGCTTTTATTTTTAGACAATTTAGATTGTCATATTAATTATTGAATAAGGCAGAATGAAATAACGATAAGTTATCGATCAGTGAAATATATAGATGTAACAAAATATTTTTAAACAAGGGGCACATCAGGGAAAATATCCCGGATGTGCTGGTTATTATAAACCTTGTAACTTTAAACGGTTGGCATGTTGTCTGAACAGGGTAACTGGATCAGGGGCGAACATTCCTTTTAAACCAAACATCATATTCGCCAGATCAGTATGATTGAGATTGTAATTATCACGAATGACCAGACCAATATGTGAACTACAGCGAGCGACCATACCATCATTGTCTTTGTTGCCATAAGACAGCGGACCAAGCTGCATCAAGATGCTATCAATGTCCAGCAGGTTGGTGGTTTGTGCAGTTCCACCCCAAGAATAGTAATAAATGCCTTTATCTACTTTGGCACCGCTCTTGTTACAGTCAGAAGCTAAAGCAGAGGTTGGGAAACGTTTATTAAAGTTTGCCGATTCCACTTCAGTCAGAGACTTCATTGAAGCATCAAAGCTTACCGGAATGTCCGGATTGGCTTGAGCCCAGGTCATCAGTGGACCAATGATGTATTGTCCCAGAATATTGAAGGCAGTGCGGCTAATGCTATTGCTCTGAATATCATCGGCGACTTTAGAACCGCGATAGGTTCCGCCCACGCCCGTGACTGATGCCACATATTGCGGTTCTACGGCTGCGACATACTGTACGGTTGGGCCGCCATGACTGTGACCAATCAGGTTCACTTTATCCTTTCCCGTAATTGCGAGCACTTCTTCGACTTGAGCAATCAGCTGTTCACCACGGAACTCGGTGGTATTGGCCGGGGAGAGCTGTGCGGCAAAAACAGTCGAACCATTGCGCGCCATATCAGGCAAAATTTGATACCAGTAATCAATATTGAAACTGTCATCGCCGATGCGTGACCAGCCCAACCAGCCATGGGTCATGACAATGGGATACCGGGTCTTGGCATAGTCGGATTTGACCGTTTCTTGAATCTGCAAAATTCCTTTTGCTGCCTGTGTTTCCGCTGTAAGACCGCAAGTGAGGGTCATCATTACAGCAAGCGTTAGCGCTTTTTTACTTTTTAAAGTTTTCATCAACTTTTCCTTTTAATACTTTTGTTTTTATTCATATCAGTACATCCATAAGTTGATCCATCTCATCTCCTTATCAGACGACATTAAGATTATTCGGTATATGGTAATTTTCCTCCCTGATCATGGATGGTTTCAAAAGTCCCTACTCGTAGTTGTTCTTGGGGTTTATTAAAGTGCTGAGTCCGTAATTTTTGTACGGCTTGCTGCTTGGCCTCGTCACTCATGCCGCTTTTCATGATGCTGTCCCGTTCAGCCAGATACTGATTGACCTTGTCTTTCCAGTCATTGCGTTGCTTATCTAGGGCTTCTAGACGTTGCGTCGCCCCAGGACCCACCAGATTCATGCGCATCTGATGAATATCTTCGGCTGAACCGCCACGCGCTTTAATATCCGCGGTGAGTTTACGCAGGTCTTCCAGTTTATTGAGCTGTTCGAGATTTTCTTTCCAGTCTTCAGGTAACTGGTTGAAAAGATCTTTTAATTTTTGTGCTTTTTGTGCTTCGGTTAAGCTCTTGTCTGCCAGAACGGTCATGCGATTGAGCGTGTATTCATGATAGGTATCTTCAGTACCAAATAAGCCTTCAATTTCGTAGTCAGAGAAAAGCTGTTTACGCAGATTTTTCATATGGGCAAAAATGCTTTGGTAATATTTAGGATCTTCCTTGTCGATATTGGGGGGCTGCAACTCGCCCAGTTTTTCCCGGTAATTGATATAGCGGTTCCACAAATCAATAATTTGCCCTAAAGCGGGTTCTTTATAGTTTTGCTGGATATAGGCTTTGAAATCATGTTTGATTTGCTTGAGATCTTTTTCGCCATATTGAGTAATGAAATATTCAAAACAGTTGCGGGTCTGTTCATTCACAATCAAGCGATTGGCATTGTCCAGACGTAACTGACAGTTCACTTCGGTGTCTTGCTGGCTAGGACTGACGAAAGCCCGACTTTGGTCTGTGGGGGCAGGCATTGATGAGGTTAAGGTAGGAGGTGGTGCATTAAGGTTTTGAATGGCATCAGTTTGTTCTGCGGTGGACTGGGACGGGGCGAGCCAAAATAACAGCACGCCTAGACATACCAAAATTACCACCAAAATAATCCATAATTTATGATGTTTATGCATTTCCTATGCAACCTTCTTTTTCTGTTTATTAAGGTTCTAAAATTGAACTCAATTTGCCATAAAAAACTGAATAAAACGTAGAAAAGTTGTAAAAAATGACAAGCGGTTGCTAACATAGCAGCCGTTTGAACTTGATTGATTTTCACTATGAAAAAGACTTCACCTAAAATTCAGCGCCATCATATCAGCGGCGTATTTTTACTGAATAAGCCTCTAGGTATCAGTTCAAATGCGGCCTTGCAAAAAGTGCGCTGGCTCTATCGGGCAGAAAAGGCCGGACATACCGGAGCGCTGGATCCACTGGCTTCAGGCTTACTGCCCATCTGTTTGGGTGAGGCCACCAAATTTTCCCATTATTTACTCGATTCGACCAAGCGTTACCAGACCACGATTCATTTAGGGCACAGCACCACCACCGGTGATGTCGAAGGTGAGGTGTTGCTGGAACAGGCTGTGTCTGCATTGACGGAAGATCAGATAAAGCAGGTTCTGGAAAAATTTGTTGGCGATATTCAGCAAGTGCCACCCATGTATTCGGCGCTGAAAAAAGAAGGCCGTCCGCTGTATGAATTGGCGCGTAAAGGGATAGAAATTGAACGGGAAGCCCGTCCGATTCATATTTATGCCATCGAATTACTTTCTTTTACTGAAAATAGTATTACCCTTGATGTGACCTGTTCTAAAGGCACCTACATTCGTGTATTGGGCGAAGATATTGCCCAAGCCTTGGGTACATATGGTCATCTGACTTATCTGCACCGGATTAAAACCGGTCATTTTGACCTGATTCCTGAATATACGATCGAATATCTGGAGAGTCTGACTGAACAGCAGCGAGAGGCTTTGTTGCTGCCTGCCTATGCACCAGTCGATCATTTTCCTAAAGTTCAGGCACCTGAAGGACGTGCAGAATATTTTAGCCGGGGTATGGAAAGCAATATTGAGCATGCTGCGGAAGCGCAGGTGCTGGTGTTTGATGGCGAAAAATGTTTAGGTCTGGCTGAAATTACCGACCGTAAGCGTCTGGTTCCGAAACGCGTGTTAAATCTCGAATAATTGTTGAAATAAATGTATGGAAATTGAAATTGTCTTAAGCCTTCTGTTTTTTGCATTTTTTGCCGGTGCGATTGATGCAGCAGTAGGAGGTGGTGGGTTGATTCAAATTCCGGCCATTATGAATGCCATGCCGCAACTGTCGCCAGCGACAGTGTTTGGCACCAACAAACTGTCCTCGATCTGCGGTACTGCATCGGCGGCCTATTCATTTGTGCGTCAGGTCAAACTGCGCTGGAAGCTGCTGGCGGTTATAGCCAGCTGTGCTTTTGTCAGCTCCTTTGCCGGGGCGGCCTGTGTCAGCATGATTCCCAAAGAAGTGCTGCGTCCTTTTGTGCTAGTGATGCTGATTGTGATTGCCATCTATACCTTTATGAAAAAGCAGTTTGGGCAAGTACATGTACGGCAGGAACTTACACCGAAAATCTTGCTGCTGGCTGCTGTAGGCAGCCTCGCGATTGGTTTTTATGACGGCATTTTTGGTCCAGGCACCGGCAGTTTCTTTATCTTCTTTTTTATCCGTTATCTTCAAGCGGACTTTTTGCATGCTTCGGCCTTGTCCAAGGTGGCCAATTTAACCACCAATCTTGCTGCACTGAGCTTTTTCGCCCCTACGGGTCATGTCCTGTTTGGCTTGGGGCTGATGATGGCTGCCGCCAATGTAGTCGGTTCAATAGTCGGTGTGCGGGCTGCCTTGAAATACGGCAGCGGTTTTATCCGTATTCTGTTTTTAATTTTGGTCAGCATCCTGATTGTTCGTTTGGGATATCAGACCTTTTTTCCGTAAATCATTCCCGATATTAAAATTTTTTATACAAATTGCTTCATCTCGTCACCCACATGTGCGTCATTCGCTTTTAAGATTATGAGCAGAATGTCTTCAAAATAATGATAAGCAGTCTTTTGAATGTGTAGCGGCTGTAGCAAATAAAAGGGTGGTGTAGATGAATATTTTCGAAGCTTTACGTGCAAGCCATGAAATCCAGAGAGAACTTTCTGAAAAATTAATCCAGACTTCGGGGAATAGTGAAGAACGTCGTGAGCTGTTTGAACTGCTTAAAAATGAACTGTTTGCTCATGCAGTTGCGGAGGATCGTTATTTATATATTCCTTTAATGATGACCGATTCTGGCCTGAGTATTACCCGTCATGCCTTGGCGGAACACCATGAAATTGATGAATTACTTGAGCAATTGACCGAAACCGATTTTAGCAATCATGGTTGGTTGGCGATAGCCAAGAAACTTTCTGAAAAAGTGCATCATCATTTAAAAGAGGAAGAGCATGGTTTTTTCCAGCAGGCGGGTAAAATTCTGGAAGACCAGCAAAAGATAAGCCTAGCCAAGAAATATTTGGCTGAATATAAAAAGTATAAAAAGGCAGATAAAGACAGTCTGACTTAAAGCGATATAAACAGAAAGACGGCGTTTAGCCGTCTTTTTTACCAGGTTTTCTGATTATGAGCTTTGAGGATTTGGTGTTTTACTGGCTCTAAATGTCACGCCAACTGATGCCAGCATGACACACAGCAAGGCAATCCACTGTAGCCATCCTATTTTTTCTCCAAGCAAAAGCAGTCCCGTGAGTGCAGCTAGAGCAGGAGAAAGGCTGGATAAGGTGCCATAACTCAGTTTGCTTAAATGCTTTAACGCTTGCAGATCAAGCGCATAAGGAATAGCGGTGGCCAGTATTGCGATTGCCAGGGCTTTGCCCCAGTACTGGGTTTCCACCAATGCAGCAGCATTGTTGTATAAGCCAATCGGTAACAGGCTGAGAGCAGACAAACTGATGGCAATAGTTAAGGCATGCATACCAATATTCTGCTGCACCACCTTTTGACCAAAATAAATATAAAATGCCCAGCATAGCCCGGCACCGAGTGCACAAGCCGCAGCGAAAATCGAAAAATTCGCACTCTGTGTCTGTCCCCAAGGCACCATCAGAGCAATGCCTAAAATGGCCAGCCCGACCCACAGATAATCACTGCGCTGCTTAATCGACAGCAAAGCCAGTCCTAAAGGGCCGATGAATTCCAGACCCACCGCAATGCCTTGAGGCAGCTTGCCTAAGGACATGTAGAACAGGATATTCATGAACCCAAGTGCTGCGCTATAACACAATAAGTCACGCCATTTCAAAAAGGACAGTCGCTTTAAGATGTGCCATGAACGAAACATTATGCAGACAATTACTGCGGCAAAACACAAGCGCAAAATCGTCACGGTCAGAGGATCGAGCACCATGAACAGCTGTTTGGCGAAAGATGCACTAATTTGATAGGAGATCATGGACAGAACCATGAACACTACGGCAATAAGTTGAGAATTTGGCATGAGACACGCAGTTGGATGGTCAAATTAATTAACCATATTATGGGTGCGCACAGTATAGCGGTTCATGCTGATTTTTTGAGTTTTTACTGGAGAAAAATTTAAATTCATAATTTTAAATTCAAAACTTTAAATTTAAAATAATCGGTAGATGCAGGATGGTTTTATCGATTTGAATTTAAATGATCCATTTTTTAATGGGTTTGCAGTTTGGTTCCTAGCTTGCTGATCAGGGCAATTAGCATGATCAGTATGGGCTGTACAGCAGGGCAATTTTGAAAATTGGCTGACACTTAATTCGATCTGATTGTTCGCACAGCATGAGATAGGCAAAATGCCAGATTTTAAAAATCTGGAAAAATAAAAAACCACAGCATGAATGCTGTGGTTTTTCAAATAAAATTGAATTAGAACAATACGCGAACGCGGATTGTGCCTTCAACTTCGTGAAGCGTATCGAGTGCTTCTTTAGACGCAGTTGCATCAACGTCCATCACCAGGTAACCGACATCACCTTTAGTCATTAAAGACTGACCAGAGATGTTGATGCCGTGTTCAGCAAACAGGTTGTTGATTTTAGACAGCACGCCTGGAATGTTTTTGTGAATGTGCAGTAAACGGTGTTTACCTTCAGTCAATGGCAACGCGATTTCAGGGAAGTTCACCGCAGACAAGGTCATACCTTTATCTGAATAAGCAACGAATTTCTCTGCAACTTCAAGACCGATGTTGGCTTGCGCTTCCATGGTTGAACCGCCCACGTGAGGTGTCAAGATCACGTTGTCCAGGCCACGAAGTGGAGAAACGAATTCTTCACCGTTGGCTTTAGGCTCTTTAGGGAATACGTCAACTGCAGCACCTGCAATGTGACCAGACTTGATGGCATCCGCAAGGTCTTCAATGATTACACATGTACCACGTGCAGCATTGATGAAGATTGAACCTTCTTTCATTTGAGCAAACTGTTCTTTGCCCATGAAGTTACGCGTAGATGGAACGTCTGGAACGTGTAGAGATACCACGTCAGCATTTGCAAGCAACTCGCCCATCGTACCGACCTGGCGTGCGTTACCCATAGGAAGTTTGGTTACTGCATCATAATAAATGACATTCATACCCATGCTTTCAGCAAGCACTGAAAGTTGAGAACCAATTGAGCCGTAACCGACAATACCTAAAGTTTTACCACGAGTTTCATACGAACCTACTGCAGACTTGTTCCAGCCACCACGGTGAGTAGAAGCAGATTTAGCAGGTACGCCACGAAGCAATAAAATGGCTTCAGCAAGTACCAGTTCAGCTACTGAACGGGTATTTGAATATGGTGCGTTAAATACTGGAATACCGCGACGCATTGCTGCATCCAGGTTCACCTGGTTGGTACCGATACAAAAACAGCCAACAGCGATCAGCTTGTTGGCTGCTTCGAATACTTCTTCAGTCAGTTGAGTACGTGAACGAATACCAATGAAGTGGGCATCTTTGATCGCTTCTTTCAACGCTTCACCCTCAAGCGCAGTTTTACGATAGTCGATGTTGGTGTATCCAGCAGCATTTAAAGTGTCGATTGCGTTTTGATGAACGCCTTCTAACAACAAGAAACGAATTTTATCTTTAGGCAGTGAAAGATGTTGGCTCATTACGGCTCCGCTACAAAGGCCAAATTTAGTCGCGATATGATAACATACGAGAAGGGTCTATATACATTTCCTTTATGACCGAGACTATAGGTATTTTTGCCATACATATGTCAGGAACTACAGATTTTGGTCTAACTAAAACTGTAATTTTTAAGCCTAGATTGTCAAAATGCTTATTTTCACCGGGTTTTAGTAAAAAATGTCTTATAATGTCGAGTAGTGAAATCGATCACAGTTATACTGTTGATTTTATGCTCACACCCAGTCTAAGACATTATTTTTTTGTAAATCTCTTTGCAAAGAATGCTCTATAGACCATCCACCACTTGTATATTTCTTGCTAGGTCTGCAAACGATGAATGCTCCAGTCGCTTTAACACCTGAGTTATTAACCCAATTGACAGCCATTGTGGGTGAAAACCGCATTAAAACTGATGCTGCTAGTCTCGATGCCTGGGGCAAAGACTACACCAAGCATTTCGATCCAAATCCATCAGTCATTGTTTTTCCATCAAGTACGGAACAGGTGCAGGCGATTGTTAAATTTGCCAATGAACACAATATTGCCATCACACCATCTGGCGGCCGTACCGGTTTATCTGCCGGCGCAGTAGCAGCCAATGGTGAAATTGTAGTCAGCATGGACAAGATGAACCAGATTCTGGAATTCTTCCCGGCAGACCGTATGGTGCGTGTACAAGCGGGTGTGGTGACTGAACAGTTACAAAACTATGCTGAAGAACAGGGCATGTATTATCCGGTGGATTTTGCGTCTTCAGGTTCGTCACAAATTGGCGGTAACATCGGCACCAATGCCGGTGGCATTAAAGTGATCAAATACGGCATGACCCGTAACTGGGTGCTGGGTCTGACCGTTGTGACCGGTAAGGGTGATATCCTGCGTCTGAACAAAGGCATGATCAAGAACGCGACCGGTTATGCATTACAACATTTGTTCATTGGTGGTGAAGGCACTTTAGGTCTGGTGACTGAAGCTGAAATCAAGCTGGAACGTCAACCGCAAGACCTGCAAGTGATGGTACTGGGTGTACCTGACTTTGAAGCAGTGATGCCTGTACTTCACGCATTCCAGGCGAAAATTGACTTAACTGCATTTGAGTTCTTTGGTGAACTTGCGATGCAAAAAGTACTGGATCATGGTCATGTACAACGTCCGTTTGAAACGGAATGTCCATTCTATGTATTGCTTGAATTTGAAGCGCCATTTGAGCCAATTATGGACAAGGCGATGGAAATTTTTGAGTATTGCATGGAACAGGGTTGGGTGCTGGATGGCGTAATGAGCCAAAGCCTGGAACAGGTACACAGCTTATGGCGTTTGCGTGAAGATATTTCTGAATCGATTGCACCGTTTACACCATACAAAAATGACATTTCCGTATTAATTACGCATGTTCCGGCATTTATTAAAGAAATTGATGCCATTGTTGCGGATAATTACCCTGACTTTGAAATTTGCTGGTTCGGTCATATTGGTGACGGTAACTTGCACTTGAACATCTTGAAACCAGAGAACCTGTCTAAAGATGAATTCTTTGCCAAATGTCAGGTGGTGAATAAATACGTATTCGAAACCGTGAAAAAATATGACGGTTCGATTTCTGCGGAACATGGTGTTGGTATGACCAAAAAACCTTACCTCAATTACACCCGTTCTGAAGAAGAAATTGGCTATATGAAAGCCTTGAAACAGGTATTCGATCCAAACGGTATTATGAACCCGGGTAAATTATTCGATCTTTAATATTTAACCTGTAAGTTCTATGCGCCGATGACTACATAACTGTTATCGAGTATGAAAAAAAGGCATGGCATCATAGATGCAATGTCTTTTTTTTATGGGGGATATTTCCCGATGTTACGTTTACTCTCTACCTGTATCATTTGTTTGGGCTTAATGACGACGGGTTGTGCCACGACTAAAAAACTAGCATCTAAAGTCAGTCTTGGTTCGTCTGATACCCCAATGGCTCAGGTATTAAAAGAGCGTCCGGAACTGCATAAAAATCTGACTACAGTCGATGTGCGACAATATTTTAACCGCGCCGAGTCACCTACAGCAGCACAGGTGAAAGTGACTGAAACCGGATTAATGGATGATTCTGTCCGTTCAATCCGTACTACTTATAGCTTTAAAAATATAAATGGCAATTGGAAAAAAACGGGGACACAGACCGAGTATCAATGCCAACGCAGTAAAAATAGCAAAGCATTTCAGACAGCAAAATGTCCTTGATGAGTTTTTAATTCAGGATTGCTATTTCGGCCATTATGCCGCATAAAAAGCGTATCGATTGATGCGCTTTTTTGCGGTTGGGGAATAAGAACAATGAATATTTTGATTGTCGGAAATGGTTTTGATTTGTCGCATTATTTGCCAACCAAATATGATCATTTTATGGTAGCGATGGATGCTATTGAGAACTGGGATGAAGCCAAAGGAGATATGGGATTTGATGATTTATTTGGCTCGCTGTATGAGACTGGGGCTTATTTTTTTGGTTATACTAAAGCAATGTATGACCCAGATAAAATTAAAATTTCTTTAGAGCAAATTAAAGAACTAAAAGCAAAACTAAAAGAAAATGTTTGGTATCAGTATTTTTCTGAACATGTAAGAGAAGTTAAAACTTGGATTGATTTTGAAACTAAAATTAAAGATGCATTGGAAATTGCAGGTCAATTTTTTGATGCGATTGATATTTATAAAAAAACAAATAATTTTTTAGGTTGGGACTTTTTAGCATTTTTAAAGAAAAATAAAAATGGATTTAATTTAAGTCAAAAAAATATTCGTGTATTAGAATTACTTAAGTTGTTAAAAGTTAATTATAGTTATTATGATGAAGAAAAAAATGAACATATTGAAAATTTATTTTATTTTAACGAGTGGACTAGTTGTAATGTTGAATTTTTAGAGAATTTATTAAAAAAATATAAAGGATATAATGAGTTTCAATTTACTAAAGCAACTAAAAATCTAATTGAAAGTTTGAATAAATTTAGTTTATTGTTTAATTATTATATAAATTTAATCAGTATGCAGATAATTGATCCGAAAATAAATATTGAAAATTTGTTTAAAGAACAAATTGATAAAGTATACTCTTTTAATTATACCTCTACATTTAAAAAAAATTATGATATCAATGTGGATTGTTACTATTTACATGGAGAAGCAAAAACAATCAAGCCTAAAATTATATTAGGGGTTTCTGAAATAAAAGAAGAGTTATTAAAAAAATACAATTTTTGGGGGTTTACGAAATATCATCAAAAATTATTTTTTGATACAGACTTTCAATTCCTTGAAGAATATCTTGTACAGATGGATGATCTTAGAAAAGAAGTGAATTTAACTGAAAAGTTTTGGCTTAGTAGAGCATCAAATGGACAAGGATCAGTTAAATTTATTAATCAGAAAATTAAAAATGTTTTAGATGAAAATAGTTTAAATCTTAATTTTTATATATGGGGTCATTCATTAGATATTTCTGATGAGATTTATATTAAAGAAGTATTTTCCTTTAATGAACCATACGATTGCTTAGTACGGGTTATTATTTATTTTTTTAACGAACAAGCTAAATTTGATTTATTAGCCAACTTAATACATATTTTAGGTAAAGAAAAAGTCGAAAAATGGATGAAAAAAAGTTGGCTTAAATTTGAACCAAATCCTGATATAGCTAAATTAAATAATATAGAACCTGTTGAGCTACCCAAATTAGCCGAAGCCTAATTTTGTACCCAACTTTCTATCTGCTAAACTACACCTACTCAACCAAGTAGGTGTACTTGTTTGAGATCAATTATTCTTACGAATTTTTTTTATTTAAACACCTTGTGAATACGGTGTTTTAAGTCACTTATAACTAAGTGTATTTCCCAAACTTTAATTTAAACATTCAATGCTTGGTATTGGGCTGACGCCTCTCTCCCTAAAAATAGTGCGTAGCTCTACAAGCCTAAAACATATGTAGAAAAACAATGCAAAAAGTTCAAACCGTCACTTTAAACCGTGCCACGCTGATGTTTCCATTGGCATTGGTGCTGTTTGAATTTTCCGTCTATATCGGCAACGACCTGGTCCAGCCTGCCATGCTCGCTATTACCAAAGACTTTGGCGTCAGCAGTTCATGGGCACCATCTTCCATGTCGTTTTATCTGCTCGGTGGGGCATGTGTGGCATGGTTACTCGGCCCATTGTCCGACCGTTTGGGACGCAAGAAAGTGCTGCTGGCAGGGGTACTGTTCTTTGTACTGTGCTGCTTATTAATTTTACTCACCCACACTATTGAAAGCTTTTTGGCACTGCGCATGAGTCAGGGGATTGGTCTCACGGTTATTTCCGCTGTTGGTTATGCCGCCATTCAGGAAACTTTTGCAGAACGCGATGCCATTAAGGTCATGGCACTAATGGCCAATATTTCATTGCTTGCGCCATTACTGGGTCCTGTAGTTGGTGCATTCCTGATTGATCACGTGTCATGGCATTGGGGCTTTATCGGCATCGCGTCATTAGCCTTTTTAAGCTGGTTTGGACTGAAAGCCAAAATGCCGGATACAAAGCTGAGCATTCCAAAACAGCCATTCAGCTACATTCTGGATGACTTTAAACAGGTTTATAAAAACAGACGTTTCCTGGCCATGACCTTGGCCTTGCCGATGGTCAGTATGCCTTTGATGCTGTGGATTGCACTATCACCGGTCATGCTGGTGGAAGAACTGGATTTTAGCAGCATGCAATACGGCTTGGCACAGTTCCCGGTTTTGGGTGGATTGATTGTCGGGAATATCGTGCTGATTAAAATTATCGACAAACTGGCTTTGGGGAAATCGGTACTGATGGGCTTGCCGATTATGCTGCTCGGAACCCTGGTTTTACTTGCCGGTGTGATTTGGCAGAATTATCTGATCTGGTGCTTAATTGCGGGCATGACTTTCATCAGCTTTGGTGAAGGCATCAGTTTTTCGGTGCTGTACCGCTTTGCATTGATGTCATCGGAAGTATCTAAAGGTACAGTCGCAGCAGCAGTGTCGATGCTGTTGATGTTTAGCTTCTTTATTATTATTGAACTGGTTCGGGTGATGTATGAACACTACCATTATTTGGCCTATAGCGTGGCGTGTTTTATTTTAATTGCACTGTGGTTTAGTTTCCCTCGTGCAATGCTCAAAGAAATTTTAAAAGAACGGGTGGAGCAGGGGGTATTTTGATATTCAGACCTCTCCCTTGCGCAGCAGCGCTGCTCATCTCCTGAAAGGAGGGGAATATACTGATTTCAAATCAGTATTTTCTTCCAGTAGGAAATGAGGGTGTATCCTTATTATTTCCTGAAAAAGAAAATAGCCTTTTAATCAGAAATTATAACTTGGGTTCAGCAATCGGCTGCTCAACAGCCTTCAACTTACGATCGAAAACAAAAGTGCCAAACGGTAAAATGGATGCGATTAAACCCAGAATAAACATCTGAATCGACCATTTCTGTTTTTCGCACACGATAAATAAAACAATTAAAAACAGGATAAACAGTACGCCGTGCCCCATACCGACATATTTCACCAAGATTGGATTATCGAACATATATTTCATTGGCATGGCGATGAAAAGAAGTAACAGAAAGGAAATACCTTCTAAAAGACCGACAACACGTAAAGTTTGAATATTCATGGTCATGTTTAAATCTATGAGAATGAACCCTGAGTGTACCGAATATTGCCGTAAGGGTGAATAAAAGCTCGGTATATTTTAAAAAATTATCAAACACTTATAATCAGGTGTTGAAATCGGTCTTTCAGGCAATTCAGGTTTTTTCTAAAGTTCAATTGTTGTAGATATAGCCTACTTTTTCCGTAGTGCTGTAAATTTATCGACCTGAGCGTTGCTCCATACTCTTTGTTATTTGAAGGTCATAATAAAAAAGCAGACACTCTGCCTGCTTTTTTATTTTATGGTTTTATGGACAACTTATTGAATCACACCACAGGCAATCCGGTCTCCACCACCGCCCAAAGGTTTAGGTTCATCTGCATAGTTATCGCCACCGGCATGGACCATAATTGCCAAGCCTTGAACATCAGCCAGTTTTAAACGTGGGGCCAGCAGTTTTTCCTGGGATTTTCCTGAAGCCTCCACTGTAATGATGGGTAAATCGCCTAGATGGCCAGTGAGTGGCGTACCGTGATGTGGCGCCTGGTTTGGATTGAAATGACCGCCTGCTGCAAGGGCTGCGCCCATTTTGCCATCTTTTTCTGCCGGGCCACAGAAGCCTTTTTCATGAATATGGAACCCGTGAGGGCCGGGTGGCAGATCACTTAAATCGGTATTAATGACCAGACCTGCCGGGCTATCGCGTAATTCTACAGTCCCGATTTTATTGCCTACACCTTGAGCAGTGACGGCATTGACCGTGACACGTTGCGCTTTATGTTCCTGTATGGGCATGGTACTGGTACAAGCGGCTAAAAATATGGTACCCAATGTTGTTATTGCGCCTTGTTTAAATAGTGTTTTCATGACTTGAAGCATCCTGACTTTTTTATAATTGGCGTCATTGAAACAAAGTCGTGGATGCAAGACCAGGTGATTTAAGTAGTGCAATGTATAAGTTTCTTAACTTCTGCCTACCAGCTTAATCAGGGTGATGCGTTTCATCATCAATATCATGAGCGAGCGTGGCTTTAGGCATCATTAAACCTTCGGTTTCATTGGTTTCATGCAGCCATTCCCTCCAGATTGCCAGTAATACCGCCAGAATGACCGGGCCGACAAATAATCCCACCATACCAAAGCTGGCCAGACCACCCAGCACACCAAACATGATCAGCAGGAAGGGAATTTGAGTGGCACCGGAAATCACCAGAGGACGGATCACGTTATCTGCGGTACTGACAATACACACGCCCCATACCATAACCCCAATCGCCTCTATGGTATGTCCCTGAGAAAATAACCACAGTGAAACAGAGGTATAGGCAACCGGAGGTCCAAAAGGAATCAGTGCTAGCAGAAAGGTAATAATGGTTAGTACCATCGGGTTAGGTACATCGGCCACAAAATAGCTGATGCCCGCCAGTATCGACTGGGCAATGGCAGTCAATCCAACGCCATAGACCACTGCACGGGTAGTATCGGAAATGGTGGCAATATAATGATGGATACGCGGACCAATCACCATTTCCAGGGCTTTGCTCACCTGATGTAAAATGGTGTGACCATCACGGTAAAAGAAAAATAACGACATCACGGCAAAGCAAAGCTTGATCAGATTTTTGCTGACTTCGTTCAGTACCGCTTTCCCGTAATTTAAATGACCCTGAATCCAGATCGAGACGGACTGGATAATGCTGTTCGGGTCCTGATTAATCTCTCTTAATGTTCGAGAAATTTCTTTGCCAATAAAAGGTAACTGCCGGATAAAGTCAGGAACATTCAGGTGACCGGAAAATACCTGTTTCTGTAATTCGTAATACAGATTTCGCCCTTCATGCTGTAACATGAAAATGGCAAAAATAATCGGTAAACCCAGAACCAGAACCACAGAAAGAATCATCACTGTGGCACTTAGCGTAGGGCGCTGTCCACACATGCGTAATACCGACTGATACAGCGGCCAGGTGACATAGGCAATAATTGCCGCCCAGACCACAGGTACAATGAAATACTTGAGCACATGAAAACTCAAATACATCAGGACAAAAAACAGTCCAAATAATAAAACCTTTTGTAATGTGGGCGCGTAACGTTGCACTGAATTCACTGACTACTTCCTAAGTTCGGAGTTCATCTTAACCGAAAAAAAAGCTCCCGAGAACGAGAGCAGGGTAAGTTGTGATGAATATTTATTGCACATTTCTAGGCAAAAGTTTGCGCTGTGTCTATTTAATGCGATTAAAACCAGGCGCTGGGATCATCAACAATCGCATTTAACAGCGGTTGCCATTGATCTTGCATAGCCCGATAGTTTTTTTGTGTTTTATCAAAAATACTCAGTCCCTGCATGGCAAGTTGGGCATAGGCAGCACGCTCGGAAATCCAGGCCACCGGCTGTTGTTCAATTTTCTGGAAAAAATCCTGTATATCTTTGGAACTGGCAGTGTTTGCTTTCATGCGGTTAGCCAACAGTAAAATCTGTACCTTCCCTTTGCGGATGCGTTTAATATCCTGTAAATGTTTCAGGAAACGGCGCGTACTATCAATATCAAAGAAAGACGGCTGCAATGGGGTGATAATGGCATGTGCTTCACTGATCAATTGTTCGGCATGCTCGCCAGATAAGGCTCCTGGTGCATCAATAATCAGATATTCGATATTTTTAGGCACATCGCCAATTGATTTTTCCTGACGCCAGTCCAGACTTTGAATAGGAGCCGTCTCTTGCGGTCGTTGTTTCAACCATTGCAAAGCTGATTTTTGATTATCGGCATCGGCAAGTGCGACTTTATACCCCTTTTGTGCCAAAGCGGCAGCCAGATTAATTGCAGTAACGGTTTTACCGCATCCACCTTTTTGATTGGCAATTAAGATAGTTTTCATAACCCTGATGATTTTATTCTGCTCAGTCCTAGCATATCATTGTTTGATGCAGTGAATATGACTCGGGACAAAAGTCTTAAGGTATAAGTAGCGGTAATTTTTGAAATTAAGGAATAATAATGTCCATTTGGATGGCAATGCTGATTGGGGCGTGTATAGGTGTGGTGCTCACCACCATGATTTTAAGCAATACCCGGAATGGACGCATTAAAGCAGAGTATGAACAGTACATTGCGGAACTGGAGCTGGAGCATCAACAAGCTTTGGCCCATGCGCAAAAACGCAGTGTCAATACCAGCCGTGCAGTATTAAAAGGCAAGATGGCAGAGCAGCTGGCACCGATTATGCCCCAGTTTCAGTATTTACCCAGTGATGCCAAATTTTTGGGCGATCCAGTCGATTATGTAGTGTTTGATGGTTATACCGACCTGCGTGATGGCGAAGGAAGTCCCGATGATATTGAGGTGGTGCTGATTGATATTAAAAGCGGCAGTGCACGCCTGACTAAAGGTCAACAGGCGATTGCCCAGGCCGTTCGGGAAGGGCGGGTACGTTTTGAAACAGTCCGTATCGATTTTGATGATTAAAACGGCGATGCTTATAAAACGCCGTTAAATTCAGGACTTACTGTTTTTGAACACGGGCAAACAGCATGCGCTGTGCAATTTTAGGAATACCGGCTGCATCCAGATAATATTTTTCTTTAAAGCTGAAATCTGCATCCAGCAAGGCCTGTTCAATATTGCGGTTGAGATGACAGCCATCGGCAAGGCGTTTTTGAACGGGTGTCAGCAGGTTTTGCAGATGTTGCAGTGTCGGGCGGTCAGATAGTACATGTTTGACCAGATGCAAGGTTCCGCCAGGCTTGAGTACGCGATGTAATTCTGCCAAAGCCTGACCTAGATGTTCAATACTGCAGAGTGTCCAGATACTGACAATATTATCGATACTATGATCGGCAAAAGGCAGCTTTTCTGCACTGGCTTGAACATGCTGCACGTGAATGGCACTTTCATGTACGCGTTTAGTCGCCAGTTGATAAATATCGACATTCGGTTCAAGGGCGTAGAGCGTATCGACATTTTGATAAAAAGGCAGATTGACCCCGCTACCAAAGCCAATTTCCAGCACTTCGCCTGCAATGGGGAGTAGCAGTTCGCGACGCTGATCCATGAGACTGGGTGTTTGCATCACTTGATTGAGCAAATGCGGAAAAATGTGTTGCTGGTAAAATTTATAAATCATTGTCACTTAATTTTTCTTTCTTTATATCATTTTAGTTTAACCAATCTTCAGCTCAGAAAATAAGACAAAAAAGTGACTGAATATATCTCTATTGTTACCAAGTCCATATATTTCTTTAAGTTTACTCATTTAAAATTAAGTTAGAAATCAAGAAATACGTTAGGGGCATAAAAATGGTCAGGCCAATATTATTCAGTACTTTACTTGCTGCCAGCATGTTGCAAATGAGTGCCAGTGCTTCTGTCGATTATAATATTGCGAAGGGCTTGGCTCCGCTGGCAAAAGACCAGTCAATCAAAAAACTGCAATCGTTTAAAGGCGATTTTCGCATTCTAGGTTCGAAAATTTATACCAGTGATGAACAGGCCAAGTTTTCACCGATTGATTATGCCGTGAGCTGGGGGCTGTTTGCCGAGCCTGAAATTGCACGTCATATATCGGTCAATCAATATGACCGCTTTTTAAACTGGAAGATAGATCGACTGCCTGTACCTGCCGAGCAAGCCATGCAGATGGTGTCGAATATGCACATCATTCCTGCCAACCCTCAAATTGCCAAACAGATTAAACATGTGAAACGCGGTGATTTGGTGCGGCTAAAAGGCGAGCTGGTTGAAATTAAAGACAGAAATCTGGTCTGGACGTCATCCTTGACCCCGACAGATACTGGAGATGGTGCCTGTGAGTTATTCCGTGTCAGTTCAATTGAATGGATTGAACGGGTGAAAGGCTAACCGTTTTTTTATAACAAGATGATGAAAAGATTAAATTTATGAAATCTTTAGCACTCAGTTTTGCTGTAATACTGGGGTTCGGTATGGTGGGGTGTAGCAGTATGAGTCCAACGGTAGATGGCAAAACCCATGTCTATTCCTTGAAACAGCAATGTCCTGCACTGTTGGAAATGAACGTGGGGCAGATCCTGAAACTTACCCTGCCCGAGAATCCGACTACAGGATATGTCTGGCAAGTGGCACAGCCGCAGAATATCTTAAAAGTGGAAGAAATTTATCGGCAAGATCAAGTGAAAAGCAAGCAACCGATGCTGGGTGTAGGTGGACAAAAACAGTTTATATTTACTGCGCTGCAACCGGGTGAAGCATGGATTCACGTGAAACATAGCCGTGCATGGGAACAAAATCCGGTTGATGAGTGGCGTTGTCGGGTTCGGGTTTCTTGATTTAATGATTTGGTATTTGTTTGAAGCTTGCTGTTGGCACTGCCTCGTTTTTCTTTTAAAAGTTAAAAGTACTTTTTGCAGGCTTTAATCCTACTTTTGACAGGCCAAAAGTAGGCAAAAGCCTTTGTTACCCATACACAACGTCCTGTCGTGATGGGTAACGTGTGGCATCCTTGCCACACTCGCGTATCTGAAGCTTGTTGTAATAAAATTTCAGGTGATCAATAGAGTAAAAAAAAGCCCGCTTTAATAAAGCGGGCTTTTTCATATTCTAAGACGTATATAAGTAACTTATTTCGCTGTTAATGCCTGACCGTCAAACTGAATGCCATCCCAGCCATTTTGCATAAACTGGCGAATGTTCTGGTGATCTGTGGCTTCAGGAGTCGCTAATACCGCTGCATAGTATTCAGCAAACAGGCTTAGGGTTTGTGTCTGATCTAGACCATTGAGTTGGGCAAAAGAAAATACTTTAGCACTGCCTTGGTTTTCCGTTGCAGCATTGGCTTGTTTGCCATTTTGAAAAGCTGTAGGGCTATGCTGATAACGTGCATCAATGTACGCAATCACGTCTGCAAATTTGATTTCACCTGCCTGAAGCTGTGCTAATAAATCCTGAGCCATAATTTCCTCAATTCATAGAAAAAAGTTTAAAAACCGTGTGACTATAACAATTTTCACGGCATCATTTCATTACTATTTCAACGCATTTGTACGCTATAGTGAACAAAAGATTTATATCATCTTGATCTTTAACTCAATCACATTGGAACAGATATGAATTGGCTACTGGTAGCTTTAGGGGGAGCAGTCGGCGCAAGTTTGCGTTATGGTGCAGGGGTATTTTTATTTAAACCGAGCAGCGGATTTCCGTGGACGACATGGTGGATCAATATCTTTGGCTGTCTGCTTGCCGGTATTTTTTTTGCCTATAGCCAGAAATTTCCTGTTTTGCAAAATGAAGCACGTCTGTTTTTGATGGTTGGTATTTTAGGTGGCTTTACCACTTTTTCCAGTTTTGGTTTGGAAACTTTTCAATTGTTGAAGCATGGACAGATTGCACTGGCTTTAGGCTATGCTATTTCCAGCGTGATTACGGGAATTATTGTGTTGGCACTCGGTTTTTACCTGTTTCATGGTTTATTGCAGAGTCGATAACAGCTCAAAAATTTTGTCATATCAGAAAAAAAGAAGCCCAAGCTGGAGGATATGGCTTGGGCTTTTCAAGTCTGAAGATTAACCTTGAAATCTTAAAACAGTATGAATTTAATGTGAGCGTTTGAAACGTGCGAAACGTTTATTAAAGCTTGCTACACGGCCTTCATTGCTGGTTTGACGTTGTTCACCGGTATAAAACGGATGCGAGGCACTGGAAATATCCAGAGTCACATAAGGATAAGTCTGACCTTCATATTCACGGGTCTGAGTCGGTTTTAACGTGCTGCCAATAACAAAATAGACATCTGCATTGGTATCGTGGAACAGTACCTGTTGATAGTCGGGGTGGATATCTGGACGCATACATTTCTCCATCGTATATTTTAAATTTAAGGAAATGTTATAACATAACAATTATCGAGTCAAATAAAACCCGGGCACTATGGGTGAACCGGGTGGGTGCGGCTTGATCAGACTCGAGGCGGCACCAGCTCCTCAAATAAATCATTCAGATTATCATTCACTTTTAAATGAATTAAATTCCAGTAATGCCCGGAAACCGTGCGGTTAACCATTAAGGTATCCGGTGAAGGCTTAAACACATCCCAATATTTTAATGACGGTTTCAGCAGTTCGACGCCATCATGATGGGCAGAGTTTTCGGCAAAATCGTAATGGGTGATCAGCGGACGCATCAACACTTCCAGCCACTGGCGATATAGATCTTCAGGAAACTTGCCTTGCGTGGTGATGGAATGCAGGTCATCCAGCTTCTGTTCTATTTCGGCAATATTGCCTTCACGGGCGGCATTAATCAGGGTCTTGAAATTCGAGACAATTTCAGTAGACAGGGTTTTGACACCGCCATAGTCGTAAATAATCACCGTCCCATCTTCACGAAAGGCAAAGTTGCCTGGATGCGGGTCACAGTGGAAACGTTTCAGATAAAAAATTTCCTGACCAATGGCACGGAGCAGGCGGCGACCCAGTTCATTACGGGTGTCTTGAGACCAGGTACTTGCCGTTTCAATACTTTCGCCCTGTTCCAGGCTTAGGGTTAAAATATGACGCGAAGAATAATCGCTATAGACCTGTGGAATAACAATTTTATTGTCTAATGTTTGATGAAATGTACGTGCGACTTCTAAGTTTTGCGCCTCAATCTCATAGTTCAGCTCATTATCCAGACTTTCCTGAATTTCCTTGAACAGCCGATCTTGTAATTTTCGATCAACTTTCAATACACCCATTAAACGCAAAGCCAAACGCACTTGTTTCAGGTCACTTTCGCAGGCTTCATCGACACCCGGATATTGCACTTTAACCACTACTTGCTGCCCATTCGGCAGAAAAGCTTTATGTACTTGCCCAATCGAGGCTGCGGCAAAAGGCTGTTCATCAAAACTTTTAAAGATTTTCAGGAGCGGTTTCCCCAGTTCTTTTTCAACTTGCGCTTTAATTTCAGCAAAAGGCATCGCTGGGGCTTGGCGCTGTAACTTGCTAATGGCACGGGCCACTTCTGGCGGGAAGATGTCTTTATATTGTGAAGCAATTTGCCCCACTTTCATCACCGCACCTTTCATTTCGCCCAGCGTATCGGCAATCTGAAGGCCGATATCCTGAAAAAGTTTAGTGCGCGAAGCATTTTTTTGTTCTTCATCGGCATTAAAATTTTTAATCGAGTTTGATACGGTTTTAGTTGCAATACTCGCCGTCATACTGGCAAGTTTCATAAAGCGACGACCGGGGGTCCTAGCCGTTTTTGCCATGCGATATTCCTCAGCATCATCATAGATGGGTTTTAATGATCATAGGCGTTAAACAGGATATTGCCTACTTGAAATTGTTAAAAGCTGCACTTTTACAGTGAGATTATCAAAAAAAAGAACGTTTTTGAGTGGCTAAATAACTGAAATATTGTGGATTATTTTTCTATTTATGCTGTATTGATCTCATCCCTTTTCCCATGAAAAGGGATGAATCTATGTAATTTTTAAGGCATTTTCAGGCGATGGTTGATTTTGTATAAACGGGTTAATAACAAGATACAGGCCACACTTAAACCGACAATCAAACCCACCCAGACACCAGCAGCCTGCATTTGGGTAAAGCGTGCCAGATAAACCCCAACTGGGAAGGCAATGACCCAATAGGCAATCATGGTGATCCACATCGGACCTTTGGTGTCCTGCATGCCTCGCAGGCAACCTGCGGCACTGACTTGCCAGGCATCCATCAGCTGATAGGCCATGGCAAACAGCAGCAGATACAGCGCGACCTGAGTGACTTCGTAATCCGAGGTGTAAATTGACACAATTTCTGGCCGGAAAAACCAGATCAGTGCCATTGTAGCGAAGGCAAAAACAGTGCCGGTGACCAGACCTAAATATTGCACCTTATGCATCGCCGACCAGTTTTTTTCCCCATAATAGGTGCCCACACGAATGGTCAGCGCAATGGCCAGCGACATCGGAATCATAAATAATTGCGAGGTCACGGACATGGCAATCTGATGCGCGGCCACCAGGGTTTCTCCTAAAGGGCTAAGTACAATCGCAGCCGTGCTGAACAGGCTTACTTCAAAAAAGATGGCTAGGCCAATCGGGAAACCGAGTCTTAAAATACGCTTGATCCAGTCCGGATTGATTTTTTCAAATGCGGCAAAGGGCTGTGTTTTTTTGTAGGCTGCAGCTTTTAAGACATAGGTTGCGAGTGCAATAAACATCAGCCATTGCAAAATCGCCGTGGCAAAACCACAACCTGCTGAACCTAACTCCGGAATTGGTCCCCAGCCATACATAAAAATAAAGTTAAGCGGAACCAGAACAATTAATGCAATCAGGCTAATCGCCGTCACGGGACGTGGATGCCCTAGCGCTTCCGAATAGCCACGCAGCGCTGCATACATGGTCACGGCAGGCATTCCTAAACCAATGGCATGCAGGAATAAACTGGCTTTGGGCAGCAAGACTTCTGGTACGCCTAAAACAGGCAATAAAAATGGCATGATCTGTAAAATCAGTGCAGCGATGATGCCCAGAATCAGAGCGATCCATAGCGATTGCCGTGCAATACTGGCAATTTTTTCCGGCGTACGTGCGCCATTGGCTTCTGCGACCAAAGGTGTGGTAGCAATCATGATGCCGCTGAACAGTAGCATGACCGGAATCCATAAACCTACCCCGACAGCAATCGCGGCCAGATCAACCGGAGACAGATGTCCGGCCATAATGGTATCAATCAGTCCCAAACCGGCCTGGGAAAATTGAGTGACCAGAATTGGAATCATCAAATGAAAGAGCTGTTTTAATTCATAACGGGTCGTTGTAACCGACGATACATGAGACACAAAAATTACTCATCATGTGCTTAGAATAATGAGGGGTTAGCGTTGTAAAGTGAGAAGCACACCAATAAAAATCACTACGCCACCTAACAGACGTTGCCAGTTCACCAGTGTTTTTTCTGTGCCCAGTAAACCAAAATGATCCAGAATCATTGAAGTGACCAGTTGACCAAAAATAATCAAACCGGACAGAGTGAGAAAACCAAGTTTGGGCGCAGCATAAATACTGAGGCTAATGGCATATACCCCAAGAAATCCACCCAACCATAAATACCATGGCAGTTGCACAAACGTGGCAAAACCCGGTCTTTCTACCGGCTGAAAAAACACCAATATGGCCAGCAGTATTGTACCAACCAGAAAAGATAAAAGGGCGGCTTGTAAGGGTGAATTTAAATATTCTCTTAACTGGCTGTTGATAGCCGTTTGAAAAGTAAGCGCGATACCAATCCCCAGTGTCAGCGGGATGAATAACAATAACTGAGCAGATATTTTCATCATTCTAACAATTTAATTCTTCAATAGTTTTTCCTAGTGTACTGATATTCCTTGTGAGATTTTATCAGTGTCCTGATGCAGTCATGTTAATATATTTATCTTCCTGTCCTACATATTTTGAGCTTGTTCCTTGGCCGAATTAAATCCTGCACTGGTTCCTTTATCTTTATACATTCATATGCCGTGGTGTGTGCGTAAGTGTCCGTACTGTGACTTTAACTCGCATGCCGTACCGGATGGAAAACTGTCCTTGGATCTGGAACAGCAATATTTACAGGCTTTGGTCGAAGACTTTAAAACCCAGGTCGATTTTGCCCAGGGGCGTCAGATTCATAGCGTGTTTATTGGTGGAGGTACGCCGTCACTGATTTCTGCAAAGGGTTATCAATGGCTATTTAGCCAGTTAAAAAGCTTAATTCCTTTTGAAGATGGCTGTGAAATTACTCTGGAAGCCAATCCGGGAACAGTCGAACACGATCCCTTTGCAGGTTATTTGGCAGCAGGAATTAACCGTCTTTCCATTGGTGTGCAGAGTTTTAATAGCGATCAGCTGCAAAAATTAGGGCGTATTCACAGCAATGATGATGCGATTAATGCCATCCATTTGGCCCGTGAAGCAGGTTTTGAACGCATTAATGTCGACTTGATGCATGGTTTGCCGGAGCAGATGTTAGAACAAGCTTTGCTTGATTTAAGACTGGCCGTGGAAAATGGCGCAACGCATGTGTCGTGGTATCAACTGACCATTGAACCAAATACCGTGTTTTTCCGTACCCAGCCGGTTTTACCCGTTGAGGATGTGCTGGAAGATATTCAGGAACAGGGTGAAGCCTACCTAAAGGCCAATGGTTTTGTGAACTATGAAGTTTCAGCCTGGCGTAAGGAAAAACCCTCTGCGCATAATTTAAATTACTGGCAGTTTGGCGATTATCTGGCCATTGGGGCAGGGGCACACGCTAAAGTGACGCGAGACGATGGTGTGTACCGTTTCCAGAAAACCCGTTTGCCGAAGGACTATTTGGCTAAAGTGCCGGCTGAACATCTACAGTTTAAACGTATTGAAGATGAAGACATGCCGTTTGAATTTATGATGAATGCGCTACGCTTAAATCAGGGCGTGGCTGCCAAACTGTATGCTGAACGTACAGGTTTGAATTTAGCAAGTTTGGATGAACTTTTAAATTCATTACGTTCACGTCAGTTGATGGTTGAAGATGAAAACCGTTTGTCTTGTACCGAGCAGGGGCATGTGTTTTTAAATTCGGTGCTGGAAGAGTTTTTGTAACATTGGATGAAATGGTTGATTTGCTTCACTTCATGAATATGGATGAAATCATAGACGTAAAACGTGATAAATCATGAAAAAAGCCCAAACACTGTGAATTGGGCTTTTTATTGTTATATTAAGTGAATGATTTTAATGGTGATTAAAAAGAATTTCACATAGCGTGTATTATGTTAATTTTAGGAAAACTTAAATTTTATAATAAAGAGTGAAGTTAGTATTTTGAGGGTTAGTCAATATACTTTATTTCCTTTATTTCCTTTATTTCCTTTATTTCCTTTATTTCCTTTATTTCCTTTATTTCCTTTATTTCCTTTATTTCCTTTATTTCCTTTATTTCCTTTATTTCCTT
>NZ_JBIQOC010000070.1:0-5396 GCF_044130295.1 Acinetobacter uliginosus
ACTCGTTCAGCAGCAGATACTCAATTACAAGCAAATATTGATACTGAAGCAGCTACTCGTGCAGCAGCAGATACAGCATTAAATACTCGTGTTGATCAAGAAGTTGTTGATCGTATTGCTGGTGATGCAGCGACTTTAGCATCTGCAAATCTTTATACAGATGGTCAAGTTGCAAATGAAGCAGCTACTCGTGCAGCAGCAGATACAGCATTAAATACTCGTGTTGATCAAGAAGTTGTTGATCGTATTGCTGGTGATGCAGCGACTTTAGCATCTGCAAATCTTTATACAGATGGTCAAGTTGCAAATGAAGCAGTAGCTCGTGTAGCAGCAGATACTCAATTACAAGCAAATATTGATACTGAAGCAGCAGCTCGTACAGCCGGTTTAGCAGCAGCAGCAACAGATCGTCAAGCGATTCGTTCAGAATTTGCTAATGGTGATGTAGTGACTCTAGCTTCAGCAAATGCTTATACAAATACACAAGTGGCTAATGTAAATTCACGTGTGAACCAGTTAAATTCACGTGTTGATGACGTTGAGAAAACTTCTTACCGTGGTATTGCTATCGCGTTAGCTGCGCAACAACAAATCCCTAACATTGGTGCTGGTCAGTTCGCTGTATTTGGCGGTGTAGGTCACTATGAAGGTGAATCTGCAGGTGCTCTAGGTATTGCTAGTGTATTTGCTGACGGTCGTACTTCTGTAAGTGCTGCGGTAGGTTTCGCTGGCGGTAACGAAGTTGGCGGTCGTGTAGGTGTATCATACGTTTTTGGCGGTAAATAATTACCTGTTAAAAAATATGGATTAAACAAAAAATCCCCGCCTCGTGCGGGGATTTTTTTTAACGCTTTTTCATATTATTTTTACCCTTTGTTTGACTAATCATCTTAGTTCTCTATGCTTTAAGGTAAATAATTACTCAGTTTTTATCTGTTTAGGACCGGTGAAAATGATGCAAGAGGAGCTGGAGAATAAAATTATTGGACAAATCTATGATGCTGCCTTGAATGCCAGTTTATGGCCTAAAGTGATTCAGCAAATTGTTCAATACACTGAAAGTCAGGCAGCCATGTTTACTGCTTTAGATCAATTGAACCCTGCCTATAACTTTGTGCACACGTACAATATTCCAGCCTGCAGTTTAGAAACCTATCAGCAAGAAAAAATAAAAACGATGAATCAGAAGTTGCATTTGCCATTCTGGTTAGAAGTTGGTGTTGGAAATGCATTAAGTCAGAATCTATCGCAATATGGTCAGCTATTTGCTACAGATGAATATGTTTTTTATGAAAAATGTTTAAAAGCGACCGGCGTCGGGTTTATTGCCAGTCTATTACTGGATCATGGTGATCATCAATGGTCAGTACTCGGTATTCATCGCGGCAAGCAAGATCAACCCTTTACGCAATATGAACTGGATATTCTAAAAAGGTTGGGTTTGCATTTACGCAGGGCATTACAGATTCACAAGCAATTAAGTTTAGCTCGGCTCAAAAACAGGAATTTATACCGAATTCTAAATGCCATTAAAACAGGAATTTTACTCATTGATATGAATCGAGAATTGTATTATCTCAACCAAAAAGCACAGTACTTTTTTGAACAATCCAAGTTATTCGAACTCGATAAAAATAACCAGATTAATATAAGCAAGCCATATCAATTAGATTTAGAGCAATTAATATCCAGCATTAAGCCAGAGTCTAATTATGCTAAAAAACAGGTAGGAGGGGTGTTGGCCATGGAAGATCAGTATGGACAAAAAATTATGCTGACCATTGCACCTTTTAACAGTCCACGACATTTTACCGATTTAAAAGATCATCTTAAACCGTATGTCATGCTATTTATTACTGAAACTGAACAGCATTATAAGCTGGCTTCGTCTTATTTAAGACAAGTGTATGGTTTATCCAACAGGGAATGTGAATTGTGTGAATTATTTGTGAATGGTTATAACCTGGAACAGATTGCCGCCCATTACCAATTAGCATTAAGTTCTGTACGAACCTATCTGAAAAATATTTATGCAAAAATGCAATGTAAATCACAGGCAGAATTTTTGTATAAACTTATGGGCGTTACCATCGATTTTGAGCATGTGAGTTAATCTATCCAGAATCCAGTTCTGGATAGATTAATTTTGATCATTATTGAGTAGTACCAGTAGAAGCGGTTAGGAAATCTTTATTGAAAGTATATGAAATCTCACCGCTGACAAGCGTTAAAGATCCAGTAGCAAGAGTGTAGGTGAATGGAGGGTAGAGTGTTGTCCCATTTACAAGCCCCGAACAGCCAGTTGTATCTACTATAATTTGACTGGCAACCACAGTTCCATTGGTCGTGGTATATTTACCGTATTCAACCCCCGGTGTTGGTGTTCCACAATTATCACTTGCTAAACTGTCAATATACATATAATAACCGTCACTAAAGAATGTAAGTGCATTCGTATCATTGAACCAGTTGTCCTGAATATTGTTTGCAGTGGTGCTAATCCGTTTTAATTTATTTTCACCATTAGTTACCCCAGATTCGGTCAAGGTTACATTGGTTCGATCATAACGTAGGGTAAATGCTACTCCTCCGTTCGGATTAGACAGACCCAGATCGCCATTGGTGTCAACCTCAATCACTGGATTAATTTGTCCCGTACTTGGATTCCATTCCAAGGTACCAGTTTCCACACCGCTACCAGTTAGATTAGCTGAATCTACTTCACCTAATATATATTGTCCGGTAGGACTTATATGAACCACAATGGCACCTTGTCCAGTACGGTTTAATTCCCAACTTCCTGCAATATCTTTATAGAAGGCATTTTTGGAATTAGTGAGTGCAGTTTCTAATGCAATTGGAGTTTTATTAAGTTCGGTAAAAGCAGGATCGGTAATAAATTGAGCATAAGTCTGGTTGAAGTTGATGGTATTGTCAGCCAATGCAGTGAAAACGGCATCACTAATCTGAATGCCATCGTCGTGGTTTGCATTGTCATCCAGTGTTTGCAAGAAAACGATAATATTTTCACGAACATTTTGAAGCGTAGATAATTCCATTGGAGTGATGCGAGGAGAAGCTGGAACTGAGTCACCTATTTGTACACCGCCAATAAAAAATTTAATGGTGTCGCCAGCCTTATAATTAAAATAACCCTCTGCATCTGTTTTAGCTTTGATCCCACTACTGGTTTGGTATTCAACGCCAGATACAGGACCATCAACTAACTGTCCCTGTTGAGTGGTAGGTGTAGGTGGCGGGTTGGAATCATCATTATTATCATTACATGCCGTAAGTAAACCTGCGATGGTAACTGCCAAGAGCACTTTTTTCATTTTCGACTCCATTATCATCTTTGATTATAGTGACTAAAAGCATAGTCAAGCCTGTACTCAGGAAATATCCTCAAATGAGGATAAACAGGTAAATTTGAGACTTTATTTGTTATTTTTTATAACAGTCTATTGGACCATAAACCATGTCATGAGTAAGGCTGGGTTTTGATGATAAAAAAGAAATGTAGTGTTTGGTAAATATGAGAAAAAAGAGAACGGGATATAAAAAATCCCCATATTTCACGAAAATTTTTTATAGATCAAGCTGCCTGCTATTTAATTTTGATATAAAGCCGTGGCGATGATTCGGAATGAATAAATGAGACCAGATGGTAATTGGTTTTATTGGGCTGAATCGGTGGAACTGGACTGTTGTCAATGCTGGCCGGATATTCATTATTTTTATCATCGACCAGTACAATATCACTGTCGCGTATTTTTAGGGCACGGTCTGAGTGATTATTAATTTCAAAAAAATAAGTCAGCTTGGTGCTTTCTATTTTATTGGACCGTATTTTTTCAGTTTTAAATAGATCTGCCTGTATATCTACATGTTTCAGGGCATTATTCACTTCTATCTTTTGTATTTTAGGAATCTGATATTTTTCAAAATCCTTGCGTTGATTTTTATGTCGATCCCGAAGTTCTAAAAATTGGTCATGCCACGAAAGATAACGCATTTTATTGCTTTTATCTTCTGTAAGCTGAATTAGTCTGGAATTTTGAGGATCAAAACTGAATGTACCAGAAGACTGTTTTTGTTTGGTTTTTTGTTTAAAGAATTGAATTTCTTTGAGGGTATAAGTCTGGTTGGGATGCAGCTGTATTGAAAAAAGTTTCTTCTCGCAGGCCTTACAGGGAATAAAGACTTTGTAATGTCCTGTCCAGTTCGGAGTCTTCAGGTTCTGTGGCTTGGACAGATGATCGTTAGTTTTAGCATGGTCTTGAATTAAAGGAGAATTGGGCTTATCGCAGCCACTTAAACAGAGTAAGGAGCAAAAACTGAGGGTTATCATTGTTTTTTTCATTATGATCATCAAATGAGAAAAATATTTTTTAACCATAATCATAACAGCATGATCGGGCTAGTAGGGCAGAAGGAAATAGGTCATTTATTTGTTGCAAATCATGACGATTGCCCAAAGCAGGGCAAATAAAAAAGCCAGATTTTCAGTCTTTTTAATGAATTAAGAGTGATATTCAAATAGGGCAATTAATTAGCATCTTTCTGTAATTTGTAATTCATTTTGGAATCAATCAATTTTTCTGATTTTATATCGCGTGCTTCAACAAAATTTTCACCAATAAAGAATTTACGGTTTTCTCCTGCTTGGTCCAGGCTAATCATAGCGGGATTGTCTGCATCAAAACTAAAAGTTCCTTTCACTTTGAATTCACTATTTTTTCCCTTACCCAGGTATTTCTGTTTCAACTCATAGGTTTTATCAGCTTTTAATTCCAGTTCGGTCTCAATACCCTGACAGTCAGCACAGGGAAAAACCCCTTTATATTCACCTGGCCAATCCAGTGACGTTTCTGCTGTATCACTCATAGTTGCGGCCGGTTCAGCTGTGGTAGCTTGGGTCATGGGTTGATCAGGAGCTGTATTGCTTTCATGAGTATTGGTATCTGGTTTACTACACGCAGTGAAAACTAAGCTGCTCAGTGACAGGAGGAATATTATTTTTTTCACGATATTGTTCCTTTTAGCCAAATATAGCTTTAAAAACTACGTAAAAATGCAGATGGGTTAAATATCGATCTTGTTGGGGCTTTGTTATGCCTTTTTTTGTGCGAATTTTAATGTGGAATTAGAAAGTCTGAGCTAAGGAGGAAGAAATTTCGGAAAAACAAAACAGCAACTTTACATATTTTATTTGAACTCTAAAGTTATACATTTATATATTAATTGATTATTTATTGGGCATATTGCACTTTTATATTTCAGCAACGTTGTTAGAACCTATCCAGAATATTTTCTATGCAAAAGTAGCCTTAAAAAGGCTAAATTAATGAACTGAAGGCTCGTATTTAGGTGCTTTTCACAGTTTTTCCAGAGCC